>NZ_JALCZL010000014.1:0-49221 GCF_039667035.1 Sulfurimonas sp. NWX79 | reverse complement strand
ATGCCTGTTGTTCCTGCATTACTTGGATCCACTGCTATTTTTCCACTGAGTTTTGCTAATATCCAGTCCCCTATCATCGAGATAGAAGCTACTTTTTTATAGATGTCAGGGCGATTATTTTTCAGCCATAAAAGACGAGGCAAGGCTCCAAGAGCAAAAGTCTGTCCACTCTTTTTGTAAAACTCTTCTTCGATGCCGGGATAGTTCTCTTTTAAATACTTCACCTCATCAGCTGCTCGTGCATCGACATTTGCCACACCCCAAAGCTCATTCCCATCTGCATCATAAAGTACTATCCCCTCACGCATACTTGTAGCCGAGAGTGCCAAAATATCATCAGCATTGACATCTTGAATAGCCTCTTGAATACAGCTACAAACCAGAGACCAGTTCTGCTCAAAATCAAAGCTCATAGAGTTTGGAATACCATCCTCTTCTAAGTGTGTCCACTCTCTTTGACTCATTGCAAGTTGATTTCCTTTGGTATCAAAAAGCACCGCACGGATGCTTCCTGTTCCTGCATCTATGGCTAGTAGGTATTTCATTTTTTAAGTTTTGCCTGTTCTAATTCCCAGTACTCCATCGCAAAGCTATCTTTCTCACTAATGCTTTGATACCCACCAAGTTTATCGGCGCGAAGTACTGCCAACATCGTATGTTCTACAATGTCATAAATTATCTTTGCCTCTTCACGACTTTTACCAAAACAGACAACCGCCAAATTTTTGATAATCATATAATTTGGTGCAGGATTGAGCATTACCTCATCCGTAGCATACTTGTTAAAGTACTCTTTATAAGCTGCAATATATTGTTCTATCCCACCAATAAGGTCCGTATCTTCCATAATAAGCGGTACACGTTTTGTTCTAATAATATGCTCTGGTGTTAAAACCCCACGTGAAGCGAACTCACGCAGATTTGGTTGTGATGCATAAAAAGCGGCAAGTGGTGTTTGGTTGATAGCAATGTGAACTTCATGCCCTTTATACTCACTCATCGTTTTTATAACCCGTGCAATATCACAATCACTGTGTACATAATTATGTTCTATATGAACAATGGCATTTTCATCCAAAAACTCCTCTGCACGGCTCACGGCATCTATCATTTTAGAGTACGAAGCTTTTGCATCATCATCAAAGGTAAAAATTCCATGATTATGTAAAATGATACCCTCTATCTCATCCCAGTTCATATTTTTTGTCAATTCATAAATCTTATGCGCCAACTCAAAGCCCGGCATCACATAATCAACTATCAAAAAGTTCCCAAAAAGCTTGACAATGTGCTCATCTCCATTGACTGAATTTGAGATAGTCACGATTGCATCTGCATGGGTATGGTCCACAAATTTGTAGGGTATGAGTGCGTGCAGTATAGCTTCAACCGAAGGGTTTGGAGCATTTTCATCAAGCATCGCCTCACGCTGCAGTGCTACCATTTCCGAATCACTCAAATGCTCTCTCTTTGCCATATCAAGCAGCGTGTCAAGATAGACCCCAGAAAAACCTTCCGGTTTAATCGTTGCCAGGTCCCAACCACTCCCTTTTACATAAAGAACATCTTCACCGTTTACTTTGCTCTTAACGGAAGTATTACCACCGCCATGTAGAACCAGTTCATCATTTTCACCAAGTAAATTTGATGTATATACCCGCAATTCCAAGTCATTTTTACAAGCCTGAGCCTGTTTATCTATCCATAAATTATCCATAACACTAGCCTAATACTTCCAGCTCATCTGTGTATTTCTTTTCACAGTATGGCTCATAACTTGATTTATAGACTGCATAGTGAGCAGAAGCTTTATGTCCATCAAGTGCGGCTTCATCTTCCCAAGTCTCTACTGCCATAAATTTACGGCGATTGTTCTCATACTGAAATATCTCATAAAAGATACACCCTTTTTCAGCTTTGCTTGGCTTGACCATTGCCCCAAGCAACTCTTTCATCTTATCTTCGCAACCCTCTTTCGCGATGAATGTCACCCTTTTTGTAATTGTCATTTTATTTCTCTCTTCTTCTTTTTTTTAGTTTTAAAGAGAGATTATAGCAAAAATTCAATATAATCATATATGGACTTATTATTACATATTGAAGATATCATAGAAAATAACGGCTCAGACTTTGAACTCTCAAAACTTTTTAAGCAATATATCAAAGAGTACAAAGAGTCACTTCCAGAACTTTTTAAAGAGAATCAGGGAAAAGACTTTCTTGTTAAACATACGAAGAAACTCGACTCTATTATTACACTGATGTACAAAACTGTACTGCGCCGTCTTTTTGGAAACTATCTGCCTATGCGAAGTCAAATTCCGATAGCAATCGTAGCACTCGGCAGTTACGGACGTGAACAGCTCTGTGTCCACAGTGACATTGACCTGCTTATCGTTTATGAAAGAGTTGAAGGGTATCAGACTGAACTCATCATAGAAAAACTTTTCTATCTTGCCCTTGATGCAGGAATGAAACTCGGGCATCGTGTCCATGAGACAAAAGATCTCTTTAAAGCCGCGAATGAGGAGATCACCATTCGTACATCACTAATGGAATCCCGTTTTATTACCGGTTCTCCTTTTACCTGGCATGCAACAGAGAGAGAACTGGGTAAAATCAGATCATATCAGCCAAAAGAGTTTATCTTGGCAAAAATTGAAGAGGCGCAAAAAAGACGGAAAAAGTACCCTATCTCAATGCAGCCTAACATCAAAGAGGGAGTTGGCGGACTGCGTGACTCGCAACTTATCTTCTGGGTGGCTCGTACCATCTACAATGTCAACAACATTAAAGAACTCAGTGGCAAAATATTTTCAGACGAAGAGTATAAAGAGTTTCGCATCGCATTAGAGCTTCTTTATCGTGTCCGTTCTGCTCTGCATCTCATCACAGGGAAACAAGAAGACAAACTTCTTTTAGAACACATCCCGCAAGTCAGCTCTATGCTTGGTTTTAAAAAGCAGGAGAAGTTTGCGTCAAAAGTTCTCCAAGCCGGATGGAGAATCAATAACTTCACACAGATATTTATCAAAAAAATGGTACGTCCTTTCATTGTCGATCCAGCATATATAACAAAGTTCCGTCATGCAAGACTTCGTAAAGGTATCTATCTCTTAAATGACAGGCTCTTTGCATCTTACAATCTCAAACCTCTGCCGATCAATACACTTTTAGAATTACTCATCTCTCTTGAAGATAATGATTACCGTTTTGATGCAGGTTTTTTAAACCAGTTTACCTATACAAAAATCTCACACCCTTTGAGTAAAAAAACATACACGCTTATTAAAAAGCTCTTTTACAAAAAACATATAGCATCATTTTTAAAACTTTTCTATGATGCAGGTATTTTGGCTGAGCTCTTTGCTAACTTCAAAAAAGTGATGCACCTGCCACAATTTGACGGCTATCATCACTACCCTGTCGATATCCACTCCATTAAGTGTGTTCAGGCTTTGGAAAACATCAAAGAAGACTTCATACAAGAACTCTTTGATAAACTGAGTGAAGAAGAGAAACTGCTTCTAAAAACCGTTGTCTTTTTTCATGACAGCGGAAAAGGCAGAAAACAAGACCACAGTGAAGTGGGTGCAAAACTCATGCTGCAATTTGCAAAGCACATAGGGCTTGGCGAAGAGCTGAGCTCACGTGCAGTAACACTGGTCAAACACCATATATTAATGAGCAATGTTGCCTTTAAAGAGAACATTCATAATGAAAAAACTCTCTATAAGTTTATGTCAAGTGTCGGTGATACGAAAAACCTCAAGCTCCTTTATATCTTGACCTATGCAGACATTAACGGTGTCGGTGGCGATACATACAACTCCTTTAATGCAAAACTGCTTTATGATCTTTATAACAGTGCCCTTGAAATCGCAGAAAACAGTGAGAGAATCACCGATGCGAAAAAACGCCTTATCATAGAAAGACGTGTCAAAAACCTTGAAGCCTTTAAAGCGCTGCCACGTCTTCTACAGAAAAAGATCCTCGCTGTCGAGTCCAATCTTTTCTTTTTTAAACACATGCCGCAAGATATCATTGAGATTGCAAAAAAAGCAAATGCTACTAAAGAGTACAGTTTTACGACAAAAAACAAAGAGTCCCTTACGATTGAAATCTACAGACGTATTCCACTCAATGTCGGCTACCTGCTTGCAACACTCTCTCATTTAGATGTTGCCTCTATGGAGATTTTTACACTCTTTGACGATATCAAATACTTTAAAATCGAGTTTATTAAAAATGTACAAGGCAATGAGCTCATCGAAGTGCAAGATATCATTGATAATGCCTTTGATATGAGCAGAGAAGTCCCACTGAAAAAGGTCAATATCAAACGTGATGAGATAAAAATCGACTGTGAGCATTCAAAAACACATGCCGAACTGAGCATTCATACGCAAAATCAGATGGGACTGCTGGCTTATGTCATGCATAGATTTGAAGAGATGCATATCAATATCATTACAGCAAAAATCCATTCAAGCAAATATAAAGTGCGAGACAGCTTCTTAATGGAAAAACAACATGACATATGCGATAATGTCGATAAAATTTATGAAATGCTATCAAATGAACAGTAGAGGACTTTTTTTATGTGCGGAATAGTTGGTTATATCGGTCAAAAGAATACAAAAGAGATTTTACTCGAAGGGCTTAAAGAGTTAGAGTACCGTGGGTATGACTCAGCAGGTATTGCAGTACTGAGTGATGGGGTATTTTCAAGTTTTAAAGCAACAGGAAAACTTGTCAATCTTGAGGAAAAGACAAAAGATTTCACTACAGACAAATTTGCTGTAGGTATCGGCCATACACGCTGGGCGACACATGGAAAACCAACAGAACTCAATGCACACCCTCACGTAGGAGAAAACTCTTATGTTGTTCATAACGGTATCATAGAGAATTATGCAGAATTAAAAAAAGCACTCATTGATGATGGTGTAACTTTTCTTTCACAGACCGATACCGAAGTCATTGTCCATCAGTTTGAGAAAAATCTTAAAGGCAGTGATGATGCATTTGATGCCTTTAAGAAGACAATAGCAGAACTTGAAGGTGCTTATGCCATCTTACTTGTGACAAAAGCAGAAAATGACAAAATCTTCTTTGCAAAACACGGTTCACCTATGCTTGTCGGTATCAATGCTGAAGATGAGAAATATTTTGCCTCTTCAGATACACCGCTTATCGGTCACTGCACAGATGTAAATTATTTTGAAGATGGAGATTATGGGTATGTCTCACGTGAGGATATTCTTATATTTGACAAAGACAACCAGCAAAAACAACCTCATTTTGTAAAACTCTCTACAAACAAACTCTCTGCTCAAAAGGATGGCTACCGCTTCTTTATGGAAAAAGAGATTTATGAGCAAAGCGATGTCATAGCCGATACACTGCTTGGACGTGTTACGGAAAAAGAGGTCATCTTTGAAGAGCTCGATTCTAAGCTGTTTGAAGGCATCAATGAGATAAAACTCTGTGCATGTGGGACATCCTACCATGCAGCACTTACAGCTTCTTATATGTTTGAGCGCTACTCAAAAATAAAAACATCGGTAGAAATAGCATCAGAATTCCGCTATCGTGAGCCGATTATGACCAAAGATACTCTTTTCGTCGTTATCAGCCAGAGTGGTGAAACAGCAGATACACTTGAAACATTAAAAATGGCGAAAGAAGCAGCTCTTAAGACACTTGTTATATGTAATGTTGACAACTCTTCTATGGTGCGTCTTGCAGATGCAACAATCCTCACGCGAGCAGGAGTAGAAAAAGGTGTCGCATCAACAAAAGCATTTGCAACACAGGTCACTCTGTTTTGGATGCTCTCTCTCTATCTGGCAAAAATAAAAAGCTCTCTCACGCAAGAAGAAATTATGCATCAACTTGAGCTTTTGCGCACCATTCCAACATCTGTAAAAGTTGAGGACAGCATGCATGAACGCATCAAACGACTCTCAAAACGCTATCTTCACGGACATGGATTCTTCTTTATCGGACGTGATATATTTTTCCCACTTGCATTAGAGGGTGCACTTAAACTCAAAGAGATAAGCTATCTTCACGCAGAGGGTTATCCAAGTGGTGAGATGAAACACGGACCTATCGCTTTGGCAGATCCTGAGCTTTTTACTATTGCCCTGCTTCCGGAACACCTTTTATATGAAAAGTCCAAATCAAATGTAGAAGAGCTTAGTGCAAGAGACTCAACAATTTGTGCCATTAGTCCGATAGCATTTGAGAAAGCAGATGACTTTATCCAAACAAAAAAACAAAAAGATTATATGTTGGAATTTTTTGAGATGATGGTTGTTGTTCAACTATTATCACTTGAAATTTCTGTACGTCTTGGTAACGATGTAGATATGCCAAGAAATTTGGCAAAAAGTGTAACGGTGGAGTAATAAGATGAAAAGTAAATTAAAACTATTAATTATTGTCACCTTAATGCTTCTTGGTTTAGGAGTTGCGACCATTGTTAATATCTCTTTGAATTTTAGAGAATACAGCCTAAAAAGTGCCACAGAGAAAGCAACTACTACAGCAGCAATTGTAAAAGATGGTCTTACTGCCCATATGGTAAACGGCATTATGGATAAAAGACAATACTTTTTAGAACAGATATCTTCCAATAATACTGACATCAAATCTCTTTGGTTGGTACGTTCACCTAATGTTATCAAACAGTTCGGACCTGGTTTTAACAGTGAAACCATCAGAGACTCTCTGGATAAAGAGGTTTTAAAAACAGGAAAAACTACGAAACAGATACATGAGACTACAGATGCTATTACCCTAAGAGTTTCCATTCCATATAAGGCAACAGCAATAGGTCGTCCAAACTGTTTAAACTGTCATGATGTCCAACGAGGTGATACGCTTGGTGTTATCAGTATGGAGTTTGATATTACAAATATGCGAAATGCAGGACTGATTACTATTTTAAAGATTCTTGGTATGAACCTCGTATTTATAATCGTAGTATTATTGCTTATAAATCATTATATTACACCCTATATGCACCTATTCTCCAACATGCAAGAAGGCATACAAAAAGCCTATAGTGGTGATTTTACGCATAAGTTCACAACAACCGTTCAGGGTGATGCTAAAAAAATCGTAGAACAACTCAACACTCTTTTTCGAAAAATGCAAGATACCTTTGGCGATATCAAATATAATCTTGCAACCTTTATTCCCCAAGGTTCTGTATCTTCCACTGATCCACTCTATGAAGCAAAGATGATCATAAAAGAGCTCTCAGATATCTATAAATTTAAAAAGACGATAGAACTCGACCTTTCAAAAAATGCAGTATATGACAGAATTATTGATGTATTAAGAACTAAATATAATTTTACTCATTTTGCTTTTTATGAAATAAATACCAATAATAACTCTCGAAAGCTCATCTATATATCCACGGGTGAAAGCATTTGTGATTTGGAAGTAGAAGAAGATGCTATTCTCTGTCGTGCATATCGAACAAAATCGGATGTCATATCTACAGAGTTTGTCAATTTATGTCAATCATGTTCCTCTGATGATCTTGATTATATTTGTATTCCGTTTGATATCAATGATGAATATTCACTCGTCATTTCAATCACAACAAAAGAGAGTTCAGAAATCAGTAAAATAAATTCTTACATTCCAAGTATAAAAAACTATCTGGAAGCTGCAAAACCGGTAATTGAGAGTAGAATTCTCACAGATAAGTTACGAGAAAGCTCTTTAAAAGATGGTATGACTGGACTTTATAACAGAAGATTTTTAGAAGAGTTTATCGACACTTTCATGAAACAGGCACAAAGAAGTAAAGAGAGCTATAGTCTTTTAATGCTCGATGTTGATTTCTTTAAACAGGTTAATGATACTTATGGCCATGATGTAGGTGACAAAGTTATTGTCGCTATTGGTGAAGTGTTAAAGGAAAATATCCGTGAATCAGACTTAGCTGTCCGATATGGTGGTGAAGAGTTTTTAGTACTGCTTCATAATGCCAGTGATGAAGGAGCACTCATGGTTGCCAAAAAGATTCATGAAGCATTTGCCGCACTTATTTTTGATGTCGGTCATAGCGAAACTATACAAAAAACAATGAGCATCGGCATAGCAAAATTCCCTTATAATGGTGATACTATCTGGAAATGTATAAAGCTCGCAGATACAGCTCTATATGTTGCAAAAACAACAGGTAGAAATAAAATCGTAGAATATACAAAAGAGATGAGTGAAAATAAAGATTTACGTTAGAGGAAACATACTTAATAGTATGTGACGAGCAAAGCAACGCAAAAGAAGCGTTGCTATTATACTTTTTTAGCTACAGCCGCATCCGCCGCCGCTACTCTGTGGTGCTGAAGACGCCCCACCAGTAGAACAAGCCGATACACCTGGAGGTGTTGTAGGCTGAACAGCTTCATTGTCCACTCCACCATTAGCATTGATTTCTTCGATAGTTGCCCAAATAGACTCTGCTGCTTTCATATAGCGTTTTGCAGACTCAGAATCTGGAGCTACGAAAGTGATAGGTTTTCCTTCATCACCACCCGTTCTGATTGCCGGCTCGATTGGAATCTCAGCGATAACTTTTGTATCGAACTCTTTTGCCATAGGCTCAGAAGTTCCTTTACCAAAGATATCATACTCTACACCGGTATCCGGTGCAATGAATCCACTCATATTCTCAACGATTCCAGCGATTGGGATGTTCAGTTTTTTGAACATATCAAGTGAACGACGTGAGTCATCGAGAGATACCCCTTGTGGCGTTGTAACTGTAAGACCAGCTGTTACTGGAACAGATTGTGCAAGTGTAAGCTGTGCATCACCAGTTCCCGGTGGCATATCAATTACAAGTACATCTAGCTCTGACCATAAGATATCACGTAAGAACTGCTCGATTGCCTTCATGATCATAGCACCACGCCAAATTAAAGATTGTCCCTCTTCCATGAGTGAACCCATAGACATTACTTCAATGCCATAAGCCTTGATAGGAAGCACTTTGTTTCCGTTTACTTCTGGTTTTACATCAGCAACACCAAGCATACGAGGAACATTTGGACCATAGATATCTGCATCTAAAAGACCTACTTTTTTCCCTTGCTGTGCAAGAGCGATAGCAATGTTTACAGATGTTGTAGATTTACCAACGCCACCTTTTCCAGAACTTACCATCAAGAAGTTTTTAATTTGCGGTGCGATATTTTTACCTCTTGAAGAGCTCTCTCTTGGCATTACTGGTGCTTTAATATTTAGAGTTACATTTATTGCACCTGCACGCTTTAGCTCCTGTGTTGCTTCATCTTTAATCTGCTGTGCAACTTCTGGTGCTGATGAAGTGATATCTACTGTCAGACTCACATCATTACCATTGATTGCAATATCTTTTACAAAACCAAATGTTACGATGTCCTTGGTAAAACCAGGGTACATAACTTTTGACAATGCTGATTTTACTATTTCTTCAGTCATTTGTATTTTCCTTTAATTTATTTTATAAATGTTATTTTCGAAGCTTATCATATCTAAATAAGACAAATATTGTCTTATTTAAGATCAATTTTTTCAAAAAAACGTTTAAGCTAAGGCTTCAGCCTCTTCTTTTGCTTTTGACTCATCGATGATTTTCTGGATTCCTTCTGGATTATCCATAATATCCTGTGTAATTTTGTATGAACAGAATTTCGGTCCACACATAGAACAGAACTCTGCTTCTTTAAATACATCTTGAGGCAGTGTCTCATCATGATACTCACGTGCACGTTCACTATCAAGTGCCAACTCAAACTGTTTCTCCCAGTCAAATGTATAACGAGCATCACTCATAGCATCATCAACATCACGTGCACCTTTGCGACCACGAGCGATGTCAGCTGCGTGAGCTGCAATTTTATACGCGATGATTCCCTCACGTACATCATCTGCATTAGGCAGTCCCAAGTGCTCTTTTGGTGTTACATAACAAAGCATACTAGCCCCATGCCATCCACCAACAGCAGCACCGATTGCAGATGAGATATGGTCATATCCAGCTGCGATGTCAGTTACTAAAGGTCCTAAGATATAAAAAGGTGCTTCATGACAAAGCTCACGCTGAATCTTCATATTACGCTCGATTTGATTAAGAGGTACATGTCCCGGACCCTCAATCATAACCTGAACATTTTTCTCCCATGCGCGAAGTGTTAGCTCTCCAAGAACTTTCAACTCACCAAGCTGTGCATCATCAGATGCATCTGCCAAACAACCAGGGCGCAGTGAATCACCTAAAGAGAGACTTACATCATACTTTGCACAGATATCCAAGATATCATCAAATGCTGTATAGAAAGGATTTTCTCTATGATAGTGCATCATCCACGCAGCCATTAATGACCCACCACGAGATACGATTCCCATTTTACGTTTTGCAACTTTTGGCATAGTCTCTAACAGGAAGCCTGCATGAATTGTAAAGTATGAAACACCCTGCTTTGCTTGACGTTCTAGAACTTCAAGCATTACATCAATAGTTAAATCCTCAATCTTATTACCAACATCATGTAAGATCTGATAGATTGGCACTGTACCGATTGGGATCTTAGAGTTTGCGATAACAGCTTTTCTGATCTCATCAAGATCTCCACCTGTACTTAAATCCATCGCTGTATCTGCTTTATAGTGTTGTGACACTTGAACTTTCTCTATCTCACCTTGTACATCAGAAGCGATTGCCGATGAACCTATATTTGCATTAATCTTACATTTACTAGCGATTCCGATTGCCATCGGCTCTAATGATGTATGATTTACATTTGCAGGTATAATTAATCTTCCTCTTGCTATTTCACTACGAACGAGCTCAGGAGACAAATCTTCTATTTTTGCGACATACTCCATCTCTTCTGTGATGATGCCTTGCTTTGCGTAATACATCTGTGTTCTAACAGGATCATTCTCACGCTTTTTTACCCATGAAGATCTCATAAGTCTCTCCTCAAAATTATCTTTGTCTTTATATATATGATGGAAATATAATCAAATAAAGTTAATCTAATATAAAGTGGATAGATTTATTGGTGAGCTAAAGGAACTCTCAGTAGGAAAGCTGCTCTTTTAAGATTTAAAAAGCTTTTGATGTGTATAATTTCGTAACACTTTTAATCACGAGGAGACTTTTTGTCCAACTTGACACTTATTTTACTTGCAGCTGGAACTTCTAGACGCTTTGCCCAAGATGTCAAAAAACAGTGGCTTCGCATCGAGCATAAGCCTTTGTGGCAATTTGTAGCAGATAATTTGAAAAAAAGTGAGTTTTTTTCTCAAATTATTATCGTAGGTTCTGCTGATGAAATAGAGTTTATGAAACTATACTCCTCATACCAGTTTGTAGCAGGTGGAGCGACAAGACAAGAGTCTCTTAAAAATGCACTTGAAATTGTTACAAATGAATATGTTCTTGTAAATGACATAGCACGTGCCTGTATCTCGACAAATTTACTAGAACGCATTATCTCACGCAAGGGTTCGGCTGATGTTATCGTACCCTTTTTAAATGTAACCGATACTATTGTATATGAGAACGAAACCATTGACAGAGATAAAGTAAAAAGAATCCAAACCCCACAACTCTCCACAACAAAAGCACTCAAAGCTGCACTTGATACAAATCAAACATTTACAGATGAGAGTAGTGCTATAGTTGCAAATGGGGGCTCACGTGAGTTTGTTACAGGTGAAGATGAAGCCCACAAGATTACATACCCACAAGATTTAAACAAAGTCCCATGTCTGAGTGCACCAAGCAGTGACATGCTCAGTGGGAACGGTTTTGATGTCCATGCCTTTGATGACAAAGGTACAATGTGGCTAGGTGGTGTAAAAATAGAATCTGACTTTGGATTTAAAGCGCACAGTGATGGTGATGTAGCCATTCATGCGCTCATAGATGCCCTCTTGGGAGCTGCAGGAATGGGTGATATAGGAATGCTTTTTCCTGATAGTGATGATGCGTATAAAGGGATCGATTCAAAAGAGTTACTCAAAAATGTTGTAGCAAAAATTTATAGCTTTGGTTTTGTCATCATCAATGCAGACATAACCATAGCAGCACAAACGCCTCGTATAGGAAAGTATAAACTGCAAATGCGTAGAGTTTTAGCTGAAATCTTAGGTATTGATGCATCGCGTATGAATATCAAAGCAACTACAACAGAAAAACTAGGCTTCATTGGAAGAAGCGAAGGTGTTGGCGTCATTGCCAATGCAAACTTAAAATATTTAGATTGGAAGATGATAGGATAGTATGAAGATATTAATTATAGAAAATGAAGTATATTTGGCACAGAGTATTGCAACAAAATTAGGTGAATTAGGGCATATATGTGAAATGTGTACCTCAACAAAAGATGCCATTCGTGGCGTTAGTTATGATGTGGTACTCCTCTCTACAAATATAAATGGGCAAGATTTTAATCCGGTTATAGAAACATTTAAAAACTCCATCGTTATTTTGATGGTCTCATACATTTCAAATGACACAGTATCAAAACCACTATCAGCAGGGGCAAAAGACTACATTTTAAAACCATTTATGATAGAAGAGCTTGTCCGTAAGATTGACCACTATCAAGATTATGAAAAGCTCAAAAAAAGAAATGAGGCGTATGAGAAATATCTTGCACACACATTTGCAAATGCAAAACATGGTCAGGATTTAGAAAATATCGAACTGCCTCTCTTTGTCTCATCAAACTTTCAAAAATATGCGGATGCTTTTGCCTTTGAATATGCACAAAAAAAGAATCTTCCACTTCATTTTATCTCACTCAGTGATACAAAAGCACTCAGTGAAATAGAATCACTGCCGCAAAATTCCATAATTTACATTATCGACTATCAAACACTCAAAAAATCAGACAAAAAAATCTTTTGTGAGCTAATAACAGATAAAAAGGCTATCATTGTCAGCAGTGATAAGATTGAAGATGTAGAGCATCCTGTTATTGAGATTAAAAGTGAGAGCAATGTCTTTGACAAAGGGGAAATCCTTCCAATTGAAGATTATGTAAAATTTATTGTACTCAATTACCAAGACAAATATCCAGATACAGAACTCTCCAAAAAACTAGGTATCAGCCGTAAAAGCCTTTGGGAAAAAAGAAAGAAATATGACATCGTCAAGAAAAAATAAAACGCTCTATATCGATAAAGAGGCAGCTTCAGCATTAGAACTTGTAGATGACGGATTACTGCATCCGGTAACAAAACTAATGAATGAAGCAGAGTCTGCAGAAGTTTTAAAAACTGGACTCATCGATGGAAAATCTTTTCCTTTCCCTTTTATACTAGCACCCTCTGGAAAGAAAAATGAAGAAATAATCTCTTCCCTTGAAGTAGGTGAAGAGATCACAATCATCTGTGATAAAGAGGAGTTCGCAACACTTATTGTTGAAGAGATTTTTAGAATAGACCCAAATGAGCGTGTAAAACACATTTATGGCACAGATGACCTCTCTCACCCTGGTGTTATGGCAACCATCAAGCGTATCGGTAGATGGGCAGTAAGTGGTAACTATACTATACTGAACAAAAAAGAGAATATCAACAAGAAAAATATTGCCAAAGCAAAAGAGCTCATAGGTGCCAACCATACAAGTTCTCTTGTGATGGGTGTTAATCCTCTGCATCGTGCACATGAGCGTCTTATCCGTCAAACTTTAGAGACTACAGACCTGCTCATCATTTTTCTCTTAAAGCCTTATGACAGTGCAAATATTGCTTTTGATGTGAGATATGAGGCTTTATCATATTTTATAAATAACTTTTTACCTAAAAACCGTGTGGTTATCGTACCACTTGAGAACAGTTACATCTTTGCAGGCTATAATGAGATCATCATTGATGCTATTGTTGCAAAGAACTATGGTTGTGACAGACTCACAATCGGACGAAACCATGCAGGTCTTGGTATGTTTTACGATTGTAACTCAAACAAGTCTATTATTGACAAAGTAACCGGTATCGATATTGAGATAACAGTGGCAAGTGAGTATGTTTATTGTGATGAGTGTAAAACACTGGTAAGTAAAAATACCTGTCCTCACGGGCAACATCATCAAATCTCTTACCATGCAGACTCAATACTCGAGTTGCTTGAAGCCGGCCTTTTACCACCAGCTGTACTTATTCGTAAAGAGATAAGCTCCTTTTTACTCTCAAAACTCTTTCCAAACAGATTTAAAAATCTGGAAAAACTATACTATGACACTTTCCCTGTCAAAGGTCTTTTAGAAGAACATACGGAAAAAGATTTCTACCTTGAGCTGATGAAGCTCTACCAAACAACTTCACTTACATAAGGGTATACATGAACTGGTTTTTTCTTACTGTAGGCTACAGCGGCCTCTCACCAAAAGCACCCGGGACTATGGGGACACTTGTTTCTCTACCACTTGGTATGGCGATACTTATCTATTTTGATGCGACAACACTTTTCTTGGCGGCTTCACTCGTCTCTATTCTTGCTATCAAGATCATTAATCAGTATGAAGAAGAATCAGGCACACATGACAATCAAAAAATCGTTATTGATGAACTGGCAGGAATGTGGTTTGCACTCTCAGTTGCGCCGGCAACAACTATTGCTATGCATCAGGTTCTTGATCTGCAAAACGGATTTTTGATTCAGTCACTGCTCTCTTTTGTTCTCTTTCGAGTGTATGATATTACAAAGCCGTCTATCATAGGAAGAATCGACAGTGAAGCAAAAGGCGGTGTTGGTGTTATGGGTGATGATATTATCGCCGGATTTGCAGCAGGAATCTCTTCGGCTGCACTTTGGCAAGGATGGCTCTATCTAAAAGATCTTATTTAGAACGCTTTATCTCTTCGTAAGCCTTCTGCGTGAGTTTATCTAGCATATCATCATATGATGTGTAAGCAGACTCCAGTTCGCTTGCACGCTGTCTGAGTGCTGAGAACTGTTTTGTGTTTTTCATATCAAAAGAGTTTTTCGGCAGTTTTTCTATCATAGAGAGCGTCTCAAAATCTGAAAAATCAAGAACAGCATCAAAACCTGATAAGTCAACTGGCATATCAACTGCTATTCTATTTATATCTGCGTGAGATATCTCTACTTCTTGAGTAAATGCCATTAACGCTTCAAGATTGTCATGAAAATAGCTCACTTCAAAACCACATGCTAAAAATGAAAAGGCTTTTGCATAAGGGTTTATTCCAATAATGGCGATTTTAGATGCATACAGGTCCTTGAGATACTCTGTTAACACCCGAACAGTAAAAATATCACCACGCAGGCTTTCATTTTCTTTATAGACAATATCACACATTCCGCTTCGAGCAGCAATAGAACTCATCTCATCCATCATATCAGGCATCTGTGCTACATATTCACTTGAAATCACTGCACCGTTTACATGAGACTTCTTCATATTTGTCACGGTAAAATAGAGATCATCTTCGCGAATGTTCATCGGGATTATCATCACATCATCACCGTTTTGTTTAAAAAGTTTGTTGAGTTTTGCAGAAAAACTGCTCGCTCCTGCATGCTCACCAATATAACCAAAAAGACGTGTCTCTTTGGAAATCTTATTCTCATTGTTCATCATAATAAAGTCCTTAATTAAGAGGAATCCCCAACTTCAGCGACAAATAAAGAGTTCTAGTTCTAGGCAAATTTTCGCAGGACTAGTTTTAACTAATTCAAGAAAATTTAACGACGAATTAGGACTCTTTATTTGTCGCCCAAAGGGAATTTCAAAAAGAGGGCTACTTCTTCGTTGAAAACATTTGAAGCTACTAGTAGCTCCTTCATATCTTCACCTTGAATTAGCCCTCTTTTTGAAGTTCTGAAGATGGGGATTCCTCTTAATTAAGGACTTATCCCCCATAAAGCTCTTGCTTCATCTTCTTCTATTTGACAACGTCTGCACAAGGTATCGTCTGGATTGTTTGAACTAAAGACCATATTACACTCATCGCAGCGTTTTACACTAAAAGCTACCAGATTTACTACTTCTGGTTCAAAGAACTCTTTAATATTGTACGCATTGGAAAGTGTAATGGCATCTGGTTCACATACATCATGACAGATATGGCATTTGATACACAAAAACGGATCAAAATCGATCTTTGAGTTTTTTAAATCACTTGTGAGTGCTCCGGTTGGACAGACTCTGTAACACATCTGACATGCCGTACAAGCCTCTTCATCCATCATCTTCTGCGAAGTAAAGCTCACTTCATCAGCATCAACTGTATGAAATACAGAAGGCTTCTCTACACGCTTAATAGCTGTAAAGAATATCTTGCGCTTGTTTGGTATGCTCTTTTTCTTTAGTAGCGCAATATCTCTCTTTTGCAGCGTATGTTCTACCAATTCATCACTTGCTTTTTGTACCTCATCTTCAAAACTCTTTTTGACCTTTGCAACGGTTTTAAGGTTCAATGCACTTAAAAAATCACGTCTGTCACTTGGTTTTTCAGAGTCATTTTCATATTTTACATCTTCAAGTTTTATGAGAGCATCATTTTCCATCGCTTCAAGCAGATAGGTTGCCTCTTCATAGTTTGCTTCTATCTGTAGTTTACAGGTTGCAGCTATTTCACAGCTGTTACAGTAACCCATATCAAAAACAAGTTCACCTTTAAGCACTGCCATCGATATAATATGTTCAACACTCAATGCGGCAATACATGGAACATTTTTTCGACAGGAAAGAAGATTATCCTCATCTTCTATAAAGTCAAAAAAGAAGTTTGTTGCTGAGAACTCTTCAAGCTCTAATGCTTCACTTGGACAAACTCCCGCACAGGCACCACATGTCACACATTCATGAAAGTTAATAGCGGGCAGAGGATTTGCATCTATAAATGAGATAGCATTTGTTGGGCAGACCACTTCACACTTATTACATTGACTCTCCACACTTAGTGATCGAACACACAGTCCTGCATTTAGTTTTATCATTATCTATCTTTCTATATCTAAAAATTTTTGATGATTTTATCACAAAAGACTGAAAATAGATTTAGCTATTTTCAGCTCTTTTGGTCTCATCATAAATAGAGAGTGAAGGAAATGCAAATTCTAAGTTGTTTTGCTCAAAAATCTCCATGATTTTATCCATAACATCCTGTTTCGTTCTAAGCCAATCTTCCCACATTACAGATTTGGAAAAACAGTACACTAGGATATTGATACTTGAATCTGAAAATTCGTCCAAATAAACCAAAAGGATGCGCTTAATACCTTCAAGATCATCTTTTGAGACCAGCTTTGCGACATGCCCACGCCTCCCAGCAACATGTTCATACTTTGTCTCTTTGGTTGCGATATCAGGGTGATTTTTCAGCATCTCTCTTATCTCTTCTATGGCCTTTTTAATATCTTCTCGCTTAGAATCATACTTCACACCGAGTTTCATCTTGATACGACGACCAAGTTTACGCTTGTTCCAGTTTTTGATATCTTTAGAAGCAAAAGTACCATTTGGAATGGCAATGAGTGCATTATCAAATGTTCGAATCGTGGTCACACGCAGACCAATCTCTACAACCGTTCCCTCACGCCCGTCTATCTCAATCCAATCCCCTTGAGAAAAGACATCAGAGAAGAGAATAGAGAGTGTTCCAAAGAAATTAGATATTGTATCTTTTGCAGCAAATGCAACAGCAAATCCCCCGATTCCAAGACCAGAAAGAACTGCTGTAAGATTAACTCCTGCAAAGTAGAGAATAAATAAAAAACCTATCATAAAGATGAAAAAGTTGATAATTTTAATACCAACATTGATAAGCTCACCTTTGACAGTTGTCTTGTCTTTTTCAAACTTTTTAAGATTGAGTGCTGCAACGGTGTTGATAACGATGTAGACAATATAGGTCACAATCATCGTATAGATAATATTAAAAAATCTCGATATAAATTCTACAGTGCTAAAGTCATTATAGACATATGCCACCATATTGATATTGATGACAATAATTAAAAACTCTATGCTTTTACGAGTTCTCAGTAGTATGTCTTCTGCATACTCATTTAAAAAATCACTTTTGAGAAGGTATTTTTCAAGTACTATGTAAAAGAGCTTTCTAAAGAGATAGATAAGAAAGATAAGCGTAAAGATAATTATCAGTTTGATAACACTAAGACCAAAGGAATCCAACACTCTGTCAAATACCTGTACAATATCGAGTGAATTGATGTAGACGGCAGGTTTGATGAGATGATATTTTGAAAACATATTGAGTCTGTACATCTTGTTCTCAAACTTATAAAGGTATGCAATCATATCATTGTTGATATCTTGCAGTGCATAAAACTCTTTGATGTTGTTTTGCGCTGCTCGTAATACTTTTGAACTCCCTTGCAATGCCAAAATATTTGCATATTTACTACTGTTTTTCACTATTACACTGAGCTGTTTTTGATTTTGTGCTGTCAACTGGTTGAGCTTACTCTCAAAAGTCTCTATATCATTACTGTCAAGCGCAATTAAAACATTTTTAATCATATTATTAATATTACGCACGATCAGATAGGACTTTATCTGTGCTTCATCACGAATGACAGCATATGAGTTTCCTGCTCTTTTATTAATAGATATAATCTTTTTGAGCGAAAAAACCTTAGAACTGAAATCTTTCAGATTATTAACATAGTATGATTTATCTGCCATAAGTTTATAAAATGCATCCTCATACATATCTTCTTGTTCTTTGACAAGTTTTGAAGCCTCTTCTTGTGAAATATTGGCATCATTCATCTTATAGACCAGTTGGATCTGGCTGTCAATAAACTCCGAATATTTCACACCCGCATGAGCTGTTAGCGTGAGAACAACAAGAAAGAGAAAAAATATCTTTTTCATACTTTAAATACCTTCCGCTATCATTGCATCTGCAACTTTCTTAAAGCTGGCAATATTTGCACCATCAACATAGTTGCCCTCAACCCCATAGTCTTTTGCAGTAAGCGCTACCCTTTTACAGATTTTCTGCATCGTATCTTTAAGCTTTTCATCTACTTTTTCATAGCTCCATCTACTCATAGAAGCATTCTGACTCATTTCAAATTCACTTACAACAACACCACCGGCATTTGCTGCCTTTGCCGGTGCAAAACAGATCTTATGAGACTGTAAGAGAGTAATAGCCTGCGGAGTTGATGGCATATTTGCACCCTCTGTGACACTTACACAACCATTCTCTATAAGGTTCTGCGCATCAAGTTCTGTCAATTCGTTTTGTGTTGCACATGGAAAAGCCGCATAACATGGAATCTCCCATACAGCATGTCCACCTTCTGGGTAATCCGAAACTGGAATATATTTCGATTCGGGATGGACCTCTGCATATTTTTCCAATGATTGGCGTTTATTTAACTTGATATCTTTTAAAAGTTCCACATCAATGCCTCGAGAGTCATAGATGGTCCCTCTTGAGTCCGAGCATGTTACTACAATGGCTCCAACTTGTGTCAATTTTTCTATGGCATGCACTGCGACATTCCCTGCACCACTGACAACGCACACTTTACCCATCAATGGCTCTTTATTTTCGATCTCCAACATACTTTGAGTAAAGTAGACAGCCCCGTAGCCTGTCGCCTCAGGACGCATAAGTGAACCACCGAAGAAAAACGGTTTTCCGGTAAGCACACCTTCATACTTTGATGTTACTTTTTTATATGTTCCAAAGAGATAGGCTATCTCACGAGATCCGACACCGATATCACCTGCTGGAACATCCATACGAGGACCTATATATTTATGCAGTTCTGTCATAAAAGCATTACAAAACTTCATCACTTCAAAATCACTTTTACCTTTTGGATCAAAGTCACTTCCACCTTTTGCTCCGCCAATAGGTAGACCCGTCAGTGAGTTCTTCAGAATCTGTTCAAAACCCAAAAACTTCAAAACGCCTTCATTTACTGTCGGATGAAAACGAAGTCCACCTTTATAGGGTCCCAGAGCATTGTTAAACTGTACACGATACCCTGTATTTACCTGAATATTATTATTATCATCAAGCCACGTTACTTTGAACTTCAGGGTTCTGTCAGGAACCACCAGCCGCTCCAATATTGCATATTTACTGTATCTGTCATCTGATTCAAGAAGTGGTGCGATAGAGTAGATAACTTCTTCCATTGCCTGATAAAAAACTGCGTTTTCAGCACAGTTAGTATTTTCAAATTTTTTTATCTCTTTTTCCGCTATCGTCATATATGACCTCTATCTATGTTAATTATCATTTTTTAAAATTGTACCACAACTATACGAAAACAACTACATTGCAAAAAAGTTACATTTTTTTACTTTATCCAAAGAATATTCATTTTTTTTATATTTATGCTCCCTATCTTATGCTAGAATATCACAATTTAATCAAAAAAGGTTTCACCAATGTTTCAAAGTTTAAGTATTAAAAAGAAGATGAACTACCTTGTAGCCATAGCTACGATCTCCATTCTCTTTGCTGCAATATTTGTTTTTGGCGCCATGAGTGACCTGGAAAATGATTATGACAATCTTTATGAAAACTCTATGAAAGCAGGCCTGAGCACACTTGTCATTGAAAAGCATATGAACCATGTAAGCAGAAACGACAGAGATATCATGCTTGGAGGTCCGAAAGAAAAAGACCTGCAGCAGATAAAAAGTGATATTGCTACTATTGAACAAAACTTTGAAATATTAGAAAATCTCAAAAACAGTACAGAAACACAGGAGTTAGTTACAAAAGCAAAAAGCTCCACTATGCGCTTTTTAAACAAAGCTTTTTCCATGATGGAGTCTCTGACATCAGAAGATATTCGCAATCACGAAGCGACATTTCAAAAATATCGTAAAACTCTGACACCCTTGGCAGAAGAGTCAAGAAAATACTTCAAAAAACTTGTAGTACTAAAACAAAAAGAACTAGCTGAGAACTCAAAGTTTTTACAAACAAAAATATCATTTTACAAATATTTAGTACTGATTGCCGGTCTTTTTGTTGCAACTGTTGTCTTTATCTTGGCAATAATTATTAGAAAATCTATCACTTCTGGCATTGAGAAGTTTACAGAGCTTATAACATACTCTGCAAAAGGTGATTTCTCTAAAAAATGTACTAAAAACAGCGAAGAGACAGAACTGGGTATAATGGGGAAACATCTGGCAGATCTTCTTGGTCATGTCCAATCTTTAATCAATGAAATCAACACAACCATTACAAATGCATCAAAAGGTGACTTCTCGAAAAAGATCTCTGCTGAAGGTATGGAAGGTGAATTTGTCATTGCAATTAACAATGTTGCAAAAAGTATTGACTTTATGCAACAACAGCATAAAAAATCTCTTCGTGATTCATTTAACTCAAAACTAAGTGTAAAAAGTGTGAATGTTTCTGAATCGCTTACAGTCATTCAAAAAGATCTAAAAACGAATATCTCTGCAATTAAAGAGATTACAGAAGCAACACGTTTTGCATCCAATCTTGCAAATGAATCAAGAGAGAACATCAACAATGTTGTCAATGAACTTCACAACCTCAACGAACAAGCAAGTATGAACAATACTAACATTGAAGAGTTAGCATCACAAACCAACAATATTACTTCTGTCATTGAACTTATCACGGACATTGCAGACCAGACAAATCTACTCGCACTTAATGCCGCAATCGAAGCTGCACGTGCGGGTGAGCATGGTCGTGGGTTTGCCGTTGTTGCAGATGAAGTAAGAAAACTTGCAGAGCGTACACATAAAGCGACAAGTGAGATCGCAATATCAATCAAGTCATTACAGCAGGGTATGAGTGAGATTCAAGAGAGCTCAGAAAATATGAAAGTCACTGTAGATACTTCAACGCAAAAGATAGAAAAATTCGAAGATACACTTATTGAGCTTAGCAACGGTTCAAATAGAATTGTTGATCAATCCTACTTTATGGAAAATTCAATCTTCGTTGTTCTTGCAAAAATAGACCATATTCTTTACAAATCTCGAGCCTATAACTCGCTCGTATCACTTAACAAAATTCTTAAAGCTGTTGATTCTCACTCTTGTAATCTTGGAAAATGGTATGATGGAGAAGGGAAAGAGAGATTTGCATCTACTACTGCTTATCCACAGATGGCTCTCCCACATAATATTGTCCATACTAATGCAAACAAAAACCTTACATATATTGATGCAAAAGACCCTGAAGCCGAAGTTATCACACATGCTGATGATATCATTGAAAGTTTTGATAAAATGGAAGCTGCATCAGAAGAGCTCTTTAGACTTCTTGATCAAATGCTGCGTGAAGTGGAGCTTGATAACTCAAACAATAAAGAAGCATAAAATTTTGCTTCTTGACTTTTTTACTCCCACTCTTCGTACTTCGCTTTAGAGTGTTTATCTTTTTTATACCTTCTGGCATTTTTACTTTTATCTAACTGATTTGAACTATAGAGTAAATCTTCTTTAATATTTTCTATTGTCTCGTCACTCTCTTTATAGGCAATCATCTTTTTTACAAGTTTTTGTAAATCTTGTAGTTCTCCTTTATAAAGAGCAATTTCGTCAACACGATTATATACCTTAAGAGCATTATCAATCTTTTTATTGTAACGTTCTTTCGTCAGTTCAGGAGTGTTACTGAGATAAGAAGTTATACTTTTGTGAAAGCGCTCTAGTGCACGCACATAGCGAAGTCTATTTGAATTTTCTATAGCTTTTTTTGATGCTGCCATTTTCTACCTATTATTTATCTGTTGTTATAATTATACACTTAATTCACGGAGATAATTTTGAAAAAAATATTTTTAACTTTACTGATTTTAACCGTTTCACTTTTTGCAGAGTATAAAAGCCAATACCTCACGCAGAATATTTTAAAGTCCGGTATTCCTATTGTAGATATCAGGACACCTGGAGAGTGGCGTGAAACAGGAATACTAAGAGGGGCCATTCCTATCATGTTTTTTGATGAGAGAGGTAATTACAATGTCAATGCATTCCTGCGTGAGCTTAATGCAAAAGTCGATACGAAAAAACCTTTTGCCATAATTTGCCGAACAGGAAGCAGAACTTCGATGGTTGGACCATGGCTTGCAAAAGAGTTAGGTTACAATGTAACAAACCTCAAAGGTGGCATGATGTATGCCACGCAGGCTCTTGGAATCAGACCAGTACCATATAACAAATAATGCCTCACTGGTTACGATTTCTCTTTTTTCTTACACTGCGAATCGCTATAACTTTTGCAGTGCTGGGATTTTTCATCTTTTTACTCTGGTGGATGCTTTACTCTATCTTTTATTAAAGCAGTGATTTTATAACGTTCGTTACACCTTGATGCAGATTATAGTTCGCTATTGGAAAGTCCAACTCTTCACGTTCAAGATTTACTGTATAGCGTGAAAGATACTCCCCTAAGAGTTTCAGATCAATCGGCTTATATCGTTTACATGCTTCTCTATCGACTGAGGTACGTAGAAGTTCTCCTGTGTCATTTGATTTTGCCAAAGTAAATGCTAAAGTCTTGAGACTTAAAAAATCACTCCAATCCAAAAAAAGTTCTGGTGTCAATTTTGCAACATGCTTCCCTTCCGGGGTAAAAAGCAGGTCCATCTCACGCAGTGGCACAAGCACCGAAAGAATAGCACGAGAAAAAGGAACAACCTTATCAGACCAAAAAGGAGACTCATTTCTTGTTTGTAACTCTTTATCTATGACATTTACAATTGTCTCACCATCTGCATTTTCAAATAGCTCATAACTCTCTTGTTTCATTATAATTTCCCATATATTTGTATAATTTTCCAGATTCATAGTATATAATTTCATTTTTAAAAAGGAGATATATTTTGAAACTAAATAAAAGCTTTATAACTAACCTTATTGCTCTACTTCTTGTCGGGCTCTCTTTTATATTTTCAGCTTACAAAGATGCACTTTTATATACAGGACTTTTTGCTCTCTCCGGAGCTCTCACAAATCAGTTAGCTATCCATATGCTCTTTGAAAAGGTACCCTTTCTCTATGGTTCAGGCGTTATACCTCAGAGATTTGAAGCCTTTAAAAAAGCCATTAAAGATCTCATGATGGAGCAGTTCTTTACTCATGAACAGCTGGAAAACTTTTTTGCCAAAGAGGAGAAAAAACTCAACCTTACTCCCATCATAGAAGAGACTGACTTCTCACCTGCATTTGATGCTCTTTCCAAAACAGTTATGGAGTCCTCTTTTGGCGGTATGCTTGGGATGTTTGGTGGAGAAGCAGCGTTAGAGGGTCTGCGTGAGCCTTTCTCGAAGAAAATGAAGTCAGCTGTCATAAAAATAGTAAATTCAAAAGCTTTTGATGCAACACTGCAACAGCATCTGCACAACTCATCCTTAAGCGATGACCTACTTGAATCAATCGAGAAAGTAATTGAAGCAAGACTCAATGAATTAACACCGCAAATGGTCAAAGAGATTGTAGAAAAACTCATCAAAGAGCATCTAGACTGGCTTGTAGTATGGGGTGGTGTTTTTGGTGGACTTATAGGACTTTTAAGCTCTTTTGTCCTCTAAAGTCTTACTCCACTTCGATAGTTACGTCATCACCGACGACTAAAACATCGCCTTTTATTATTTTGGCACGTTTTCGTGTCTCTGTTTCACCATTACGCAAAACATACCCCTCTGCAACGATCATTTTTGCCTGTCCGCCGCTGTCAACCAAATCTAAAACCTTTAAAAGTTTATAGAGTTCTATATATTCATCTTCTAGTTTATATTTTATCATATTGTAATCATACCCAAAGAGTGTTATAATTTAGATTATGCAAGTAGCTTTCAATCAATCTAGTCTAGTATCTCAGCTTAAAACCGTTTAACATAAGCATGACAATATGGTTTTTTCCTTTTTCTTTCATAATAGTTTTGATGATACGCTTCTGCTTTATAAAAAACTTTTTTCTCTTTGACTTCTGTAGCAATATCATAAGATTTCGATTCCAAAAGCCTTATGAGTTTTTGAACTGTTTTTCTCTCTTTCTCATTTGATACAAAAATGGCAGACTTGTATTGTGAACCAATATCAGGACCTTGTCCCTCTTTTTGTGTTGGATCATGAATCTCAAAGAAGAGTTTTACCAAAGACTCATAGCTTACTTGTTGTGGATCATAGGTCACCTCTACAACTTCCAAATAACCACTGTTCCCACGTGAGACATCTCTGTATGTCGGATTTTTCATCTTACCACCCATATACCCAGAGACTACGTTTTTCACACCTTTTTGTTTTTCTAGATAATACTCAACACCCCAAAAGCATCCTCCTGCAAAGTATGCTTGTTTAAGTCTCTCTTTTGCATCTGCTTTTTGAAAATTCAAAGAGAGTGAATTGACACAGTATCTAGTATCTTTTTGTGTAAATCCTTCACCTAAAAAAACATGCCCTAAATGTGCTCCACATTGTGCACAAAGGATTTCTGTACGATATCCGTCAGCATCTCTGACTCGTTTAACGGCTCCCGGTATGGCATCATCAAAGCTCGGCCATCCACAATGTGCATCAAACTTATCACTTGATTTATAGAGTGGTGCATTGCACTGCTTACAAAGATATACTCCTTCTTCATTAAATTTATAATATTTTCCGCTAAAGGGTCTCTCTGTTGCTTTAAAAAGAATAACCTGCTGCTCTTCTTCTGTAAGCTTGTTAAGTTTGAGTTGTTGTAACTTATTTCCATCTGCATGTAGTAAAGAAATAACAAATAACAACAATATTAATATGCTCTTTTTCATAATTCTTCTCTCTTTTTTTATTTTCATTCAATTATATCTCGTCTATGTGCACTCTTTGTGCAATAATTTTAGCTTCTCTTTTCGTGAGAGTTTTTTAATTACATACTCTCGTTTTGTCGCACTGCTTCTATCTTCATATTTTTCAAAATAGAGAAGCTCTACAGGACGTCTTGCTTTTGTATATTTTGCTCCTTTATCTGAACTGTTATGCTCATCTATACGCCTTGTTAAATCTGTTGTGATTCCTGTATAGAGACTACTGTCACTACACGATAATATATAAACAAAATAGTCCATATCACTCCCTTAGTATCTTTCTAATTTTACACTAAAATTTTAATTTTTTTCGTCACATTCGTATCATTTTGTAACAATGTTTTTATATCTTCTCTCCAACTATTGTAAATAATATAAAGTTATATTATAATCATAAACATATTTATCACAAAATAGTCATATTTTTTTGATACAGGACATAACTATGGAAAAACATAAAGTAATAATAGTAGAAGATGATGAAATAACCTCACTCAATTTAAATATGTCCTTACAAAAACACGGATACAGTGTTGTTGCAATGTGTGACAATGCTATGCAAGCCAAAAGTAAAATTGCCACACACAAGCCTGATGTTATCATTATTGATATCTCTCTGCAAGAGAGCAGTGACGGTATTGAACTTGCAAAAACCATCAAACAAAAATATGATATACCTTTTATCTACCTGACATCCTACAGTGATGATGACATCATCTCTCAGGCAAAACTGACAGAACCATATGGATACATAGTAAAACCCTTTGATCCGGGTTCACTGCATGCAACCATTCAGATGGCACTTTTTAAGTACCAGATGGAAAATGAAAGAAAAGAGGATATCAACTCTTTAAAAGTTGATAAGCTTAACCTTGAAAAACTGCTTTACTCTAAAAGAGTCTCAGACAAGCCGATTGTTCCATTTGGAAAAGATTACCATCTAGATATCAGTATCTGTGAAACTTTTTACAAAGGTAAAAAGATAAAACTGACAAAAAAAGAGAATGCTTTTTTACGTCTTTTAGTGGCACAACTGGGTATTGTTGTAAGTTTTGAACAGGCTATGAACTATGTTTGGGATGAACACGGAGCAACAGAAAATAGTGTAAGAACACTTGTTTGGAGACTGAGAAACAAACTTGAGACTGATATCATTAAAAATGCTTCTGGTATTGGTTACTATATCGAAGAGTAAGATACTCAGCTAATCTTTATCGACTCTATCTTCTTTTTTATCCTTTGATATGCCTCCTCGTAGTCATACTCATGCATCTCATGTTTTGCCATCTGCTCCATCTCTGTAGAGTCCTTGAGCAACTCCTCTATACGGAAGTTTCCACTTGAGCCTTTGATACTGTGTGCTTTTAGAGCTATCTGTTTATGGTCTCTTTTATCAATAGCTTCCTGCAACTCTGGCAGTGTCGTATGCATTTTTTTGATAAAAAGCCGTAAAAGTAAAACCAGTTCATCCTGCGTGAGCATTAACTCTTTTGAGAGTTTATCTGCGTCAAGTCCCTCAATCACTTCTTTACCCACATCATTTTTTATTTTCTTCTCTTCTATTTTAACAAAGGTATCTACTTGCAAGTAAGAGAGAAAAATACGTTCTAACTCTTTTAAAACTACCGGTTTTCCTAAAAATGCATCAAAACCGATAAGCAGTCCTCGCTCTTTTGCTCCTTTGATAACATTTGCGGTAAGTGCTGAGATAGGTGTATGACGTAACCCCTGACTCTCCTCATACTCTATGATTTTTTTCACAGACTCAATGCCATCCATCACAGGCATCTGTTCATCCATTAAGATCAGATCATAAGAGTTCTTTTTATAGAGTTCATAGGCTTCAAGGCCATTCCTTGCCAAATCAAAGGTCAAACCATATTTACTCAAAATGATCTTAATGAGTTCCTGATTTGCTTCATTATCCTCCGCTATTAAAATATGCCCTTTAAATTTTTGTGAAATCTGTTTGTCATACTCTGCAAACTCTTCAGGGTTCATCAGCTCATTGAACGACATATGAATTTTCGAACAATAAAGTGGAAAACACATTGCATTGATATGTCTATATTTATCATAATTGTCATATTCACGGCTCATCAGAGCAATAAATTTTTTCTCTGATGTCAGGACCTCACGTTTAAACTCCAGATCAACATCTTCATGAACAAATATACATACATCAAAATCATCTGGAAGCTTCTCAACAACAGTGATGTTCATATCAAATATTTTTGCATACTTTAAAAATGACTTATGTTTAAAGTCAAGTTGCTTATTATTCGCATATAAAACCATTCTAAGCTTTTGAAAATCTTGAATGTTATCAATGATTTTGCACTCTTTTGTAGCTACTTCTATGGGAATTTCCATCCAAAAAGTACTTCCTTTTCCAAGGACTGAAGCTACTTCTACTTTACCATGCATCAACTCCGCAAGTTGATACGATATTGAGAGTCCAAGACCTGTACCTTCTATGTTTTTGTTGTCACTGTACTGTGCCTGAGCGAATGCCGTAAAAACTTTTTTCAAGTCAGCCACATCAATACCGATACCATTGTCACTGACAGATATCTTGAGTATGCCATTTTCATAACTTCCCTCTATCTCAATCACACCACCTTCAGGTGTAAACTTAATAGCGTTACTGATAAAGTTTGATATTATCTGCTTGATACGCAGGGCATCTCCATAGAGCTCACGTGGGATCTTTGGATTGATAAAAGAGGTCATTGTGATATCTTTAGCATTGGCACTTGCAACAAAAAGCTCCATCGTATGACTGAGTTCATCATGTAGAGAAAAGACCTTTGGCTCGATTGTAAACTCACCACTTCTGAGTTTTGAAAAATCTAAAATATCATTAATGATACTCAGCAGATTCTCTCCGCTGTTTAAAATAATCTCAAGATAATTACGATGCTTTTTCGGTAGATTCTCATCAATTAAAAGATTTACAAAACCTAAAATAGCATTGAGCGGTGTACGGATTTCATGGCTCATATTTGAGAGAAAGTACTCTTTTGCCTGTCCTGCACGAATCGCTTCCTGTCTTGCATCAACAAGTTTTTGAAAGATGGTATCTGTGTAAAATTTCAATATTCCGCGGAAATTTTTGTCAAATATATATGATATCTCATCAAAGAGCTCTTTTGAGTTCATCCCTGCATCATAAGAAACATCAACCATAGAGCGGCGAAAATGACTGCATATCTCAAAAAGCTCATCTGCACCAATTTCACGAAACTTCAAATATGCCAAGAGTTCCTGCATAACAGGACAGTTTCCTATCTCCACCTCTCCGGCGATAACACCCATAAAGTAATCAAACACACCACTTGCATACTTCTCTATAAAGTAGTTTTCATCAATGTCATGAAGCGCTAAAATCTCTTTTGGTGAGTCATAAGAGACCCACTGTCTTAAGATAATATCTTTTGATTCTACAAAAAGTGCCTGATGTTTAATGAGTGTCGGGATATTTTCTAACATACTATCTACTTCTATTGATATACAAAGAAATAAGAAAGCAGCATAATAATACTCAATTTAAAAAGTACTATCAGTGCCGTTCCAATAATGTTCCCTATCTGACAACTGCTACATCCACTTTGTTGTTTTCCCTCATACTGTGCATAAAAGAAATAGACTACATCAAGAAGAACAACCCCGATAGAACCATACAGAAGATACTTCCAAATATTTTGCAGCAGTAAGCTATCCTCAATAAAAAGAGATGCAACAAAACCAAGTGCCATAAATACCATAATCACATTCATTATCAGTACAATTTTATCTCTTTTAAAACTTGTTTGACAGTAGTCTGCACTTCCTACTTCACCACCATACTCAAGTCTGTTTTCAAAAGCCTCTTTTGCCTCTTTGGACATCTTATGAATGAATGTCGCACCAAAGGTATAATCAATTTTTCTCTGGATTACAATAGCCATAGACCCACTTGCTTTGAGAGAACAATCTTTTGCATCTCGGTCTTGATAAACCACACTGATATTTTCATAACGTGTTATCTCTGCTGTTTGGTTTGGATAGTATGCAGTTGATTCTTCGGTAGTGACTCGGCCGCTGTGTGCGATAAGACGAGGGTTGATCATCTCTATAAGTTCACCATCCTCATTTTTCACAACAATCACATTATAATAGCTCCCAATCTGAAAAGCGGCAAGACCATCCAAATTATTTTCATTGATAGTATCTTTGAGATCTTCTATCAAGGCAAATAACTCGTCATTAAAAACTCTTACATCAGTTGCATATTCGACACTAAGTGGAGTTGGGTATGTGATAATCTCTTTAACCATAAAAGCGCCTTTTATATCGTTTTTGGGAAATATTTAAAGGGGAATCACTTTGGGATAAATCCCAAAGTTATAAAATTAGTGGCTTTTTCCTACCACGATAATCATTTTAATATTGATCACTACAAATCTGATAAATTGCCAGATAAGACATGTTCTCATTTTTCTAGCGAATGCACCTGGAATCATTGTAAGATTAAATGCATCACTTTTTTGAAAGTTTACTTCTTCTTCTACTAGTTTTTTCTCGCTCATGTTGTCTCCTTATATTTTATTCTGGAATTAAAGTCCAGCCTGGATTTAGTTTTGCTTTATAGATAAACAGGTGATGTAAAATATGTTTAATCCAGTGTCCAGCAAGACCGATTTCACCAAATGTATAGTCTGTATCACGACCTGTTCCAGGATATTTTTCAAAGTCAGGAACAACAGGGTAAACTGTCATCGCAGCCGCAGTTCCGTCAAATATACCTTTACCTGCAGAAGCAACACAAGCAGCACCCATTTCAGCCATAGAAGCTTCATGTAAATGAGCATTTTCACCTTTTGTCATTAAGTCACAAACAGAGTGTGCAACAGCTTTACCGATAATACCAGAAGGCATACCAGTTCTTGGTGGTGTTGGGTTAATCGGAGTTCCATTTGGAGAACTCATAGGTTTAGAGATGATATGTGGTGGTGCGAAAGCGATACCAGCAGCAAACATATTTTTATATGTAGGGTTTTGGTATGTTCTTGGCCAGTCAGATGCTTTCCAGTTCTCATAAGCACCAGCATTATAGTTTGCATCAACTTTCATAAATCCGTTTGGAGCAAACACAGTATCAGTGATATCTTCACCTGCTTTGTTGTAAGCTTTAAGACCTACACCTGCAAATGGTGGAATAAGCATTGAGAAATCGAACTCCTCTTCACCCGTTGAACCATCAAGAAGCTCATAATGAACTTTCCCTTCTTCAACTTTCGAAACATGCGCACCTATAATCCATTCAACATCACGCTCAGCAAAAAGTGATTCAGCAAAAAGCTTAGAAGATACAACATATCCACCAACTTTCATATGAAGTCCACCCATACCAAAGTCACCAAGGAATGACTCATTTGAGATCCATTTCATATCTGCCATATCACGTACACCGGCTTTTCTTAACTCATGTTCGATATTGAAGATATACTCAAATGCAGCACCTTGACATGTACACATACCGTGACCTGTACCAATAAGGAATTTTTGACGTGTTCCAGCTTTCATCTTTTCAATAGCTTCAGCTAATTTTTCAGAAGCGTGAACAGCGTGGTCTGCAGTACATACTGAAACCGTATGCTCACCTAATTGACTTCCTTCACCTAAACCTGGTGTTGCACCGAAATTAAGTTTTGGACCAGTTGCATTTACTAAATAATCATATTCAATAGTTTCACTTTGACCTGCTTTATCTGCACTTGTATATTCAATAGTTACAAAAGGCTTATCGCTTGACTCATTACCTTCTGGATTGATTGATACTGCTTTAGCCTGATGATATGTAATTCCAGCTTTTGCATATACAGGGGCCAAATCAAAAGTAACATCCTCTTTTGTCATTTGTCCAACGCCAACCCAGATGTTTGATGGAATCCAGTTCCATTTTGCATTTGGAGTGACAACTACTACTTCGTGCCCAGATCCTAACCATTTTGCAGCGAATGTTGCTGTTGTATGTCCAGCAACACCACCACCTAATACTACTAATCTTGCCATATATTCATCCTATTTTCAAGTTCTAGAAAATCTTATCAAAAAATAATCACATTTGTATCACAAAAAGTAATTACAATTACTTATAATTTTGATAAATTTAAGAAATACATGCTATTTTTGCCCTATTTTAGGAGAGATAAAAAGTTCATTAAACAAAAAAACTAATTTGATTTTAAAATTTTCTCTATAATCTCAAAAGAATTTTTTGAAAGTGACTGTGTAGAAACTACACGCATCAATTCTCGCTTCATTAATTTTTGGTTTTCTTTGTTCATTTTATCATATATTTTAAATGTTGAGCAGAGCCCAGAGGCCATTTGTGGGTTGATTTTATCGATCTCAATGATCTTATCTGCAACAAATTTATATCCCTCTCCATCTTTTGCATGAAAATGTTTATGATTTCGAGCAAAGGTTCCTACTAAAGAACGTACAAGGTTTGGCACTTTATCATCATATACCTCATCATTCTGCAGTGCTTTTACACGATGCAAAATATCATCACGCAATGAAGATGAAAGCAGAGCAAAGTATTTGTTCATCACAAGTGTGTTCTCTTTATACTTATTGTAAAAATCTTTAAAAGATTCTTCAGCTAACGGTTCGTCAGTATGCTCTAACACATCAAGGGCCACCACTCTGTCTGTCATCGTAAGAGATTTATCATACTGGGCTTTTGCAATGAGTGCTATCTCTTTACTCTCTAAAGCAGAAAGCAGTTTTAAGACTCTGTTTTTGATAGCACGCTTAGAAATACTTTTTGCGTCCAAAGAAGCACTTGTAGAGTGATTTTCGCGGTAGAGTTCTAAAAGCTTCTCTTTAAAAGTAAATGCAAGTTCTTTTAATAGGTCCTCTTGTGCAGCATAAATTTTTTGACAATCAACAATCTCCTGTCGCTGCATTAATGTAGAGACTGATGGCAGTTCTAAAAGAAGTGCCTTATATGAAAGATCGATATCCAGATCAAGCAGATACCCAAAAGCTTCGATGTAAGCCTTATTGATATCATGACCTTCCATCATTGCTTCCAATGTTGCAACAGCAAAGTTTTGTGCTGCTTCATACTGCGTAAAACTGTTGGTATCATACTTCATTAAAAAAGCATAATCTATCTGTTCCTGTTCTACTATAATAGGTGCAGAAAAATCTCTATTAATGGAGAGTACCGGTTTTGCATCAAAACCTTCAAAGGTAAATGTCTCTTGCTCTTTTGAGATGATAAGCATCTCCTCAAATGCCTCTGCGCCATCTTGATGAATCAATGCCATCTTTAAAGGATAGTACATCGGTTCCTGCTTTGAGCCATCAACGTCATCAGGAATCTTCTGCGTGAGCTTTAAAGTATATCTACCATTTTCAAAATGCTCTTGAACGACAAGACGAGGTGTACCACTTTGGTGATACCAGAGTTTAAACTGCTCTAAATCAATCTCACCTGCTTTGCTCATTGCCCAGACAAAGTCACCTGTCGTTACTGCTTCACCTTCAAAACTTTTAAAGTACAGATCCATAGCCCCGCGGTACTTCTCTTCTCCTAGCAGTGTATACATCATACGAATGACCTCAGCACCTTTTTCATAGACGGTCGAAGTATAGAAGTTATTCATTGAGATGTATGATTTTGGCTGGATAGGATGACGTGTAGGCGATGCATCTTCAACAAACTGACGCTCACGCAATCCTTTTACATCTTCTATGCGTTGTACCTCACTTGAGTTCATATCTGCTGAGAAGCACTGGTCACGAAAGACGGTCAACCCCTCTTTAAGGGTGAGCTGAAACCAGTCACGACAGGTTATACGATTTCCTGTCCAGTTATGAAAATACTCATGGGCAATAACAGATTCAATACCCATAAAATTTGCATCTGTTGCCGTATCGCTGTCTGCTAGAACATAGGCAGAGTTAAAGATATTGAGCCCTTTGTTCTCCATGGCCCCCATATTAAAACTGTCAACTGCTACTATATTATAGATATCAAGATCATACTCTCTTCCATACTGTTCTTCATCCCAGAGCATAGCTTCTTTGAGTGAGCTCATTGCGTGAGAGCATTTGGACTCATTTCCTCTGTCTACATAAATGTTAAGAGCAACTTCTTTGCCGCTCATTGTTATAAAACTGTCACTTACCTCCCCCAAATCTCCGGCAACCAAAGCAAAAAGATAGGAAGGCTTTGGATGTGGATCATGCCAGGTCACTCCATGACGACTGTCAAAGCTGTCATGGCACTGCAATCTGTTTCCATTACTCAGTAGTACTGGATACTTCTCTTTGTCAGCTATAACCGTTGTAGTAAAGAGACTCATAACATCAGGACGGTCAAGATAAGGCGTGATTCTTCGAAAACCTTCTGGTTCACACTGAGTACAAAAGATATCTCCTGATCTGTATAGACCTTCAAGCTCGGTATTTTTATGCGGATAGATTTTATTGATGATTTTGAGTTTAAAAGCTTCTGGTACATTACTAATCGTTAATGATTCTGCATCAATGTTATAATGCTCACCTGAGAGTACCATACCATCGAGTTCAATCTCCAAAAGTTCCAACTCTTCAGTGTGAAGTCGTAAGTCAGTCACATTTTCAAGTTTTAAAAACTCCATAACATTGGTAACAATGGTCTCTTCTTCATAAAGCTCAAATGTTAGATTGACACTTTTAATGGCAAAAGAGGGTTTTTTGTAATCTTTTAGATATATCGCTTTTGGTTGTTCACTCATCTCTATTCTCTTTTTATTTTTAATTATAAAATTCTATCTTATCTTGCCATCCAAACTCATTAAAGAGTTTTTGAAACGTTGCATCTAATTTTGCTTTAAATATCAGATTTGCACCACTATAGGGATGTTGCAATTCAAGACTCACGCAGTGAAGCAAAAGTCTATGTACTCCATATTCTGCACGTATAAATTTATTATGCTCCCCTCTTCCATACTTTGTATCACCAAGAATATGATGCGAAATATGTTTCATATGACGGCGAAGCTGATGCTTTCTGCCCGTCTGTGGCAAAAGTTCTACTAAGGAATAACGTGTTTTTTCATAACGTCCTACCGGTCTGTCAATCTCGACAGTTTCCACTCTCTTATACTCTGTTATAGCATCTTGGGCACCTTTGTCTTTTTGTGCATCCTTATCGCTGATTTTATCAAGCTTCTCTTTAAGGGCATGCTCTATCAGACCTGACTCATCTGTATAGCCTCGAACGACTGCAATGTATTTTTTTCGTGTTGCATGCGCTTTAAACTGTTCATTGAGCAGTTTTGACGTATGAGAATCCAGTGCAAAAAGAAGAACCCCTGAAGTCGGTTTGTCTAATCTATGAACAGGATATACCCATGCACCTATCTGATCACGCAGCATCTTCATCGCATAATAGATCTCATGCCTATCTATCATAGACTTGTGTACCAAAAGTCCACTTGGTTTATTGATAGCCACCAAATAGTCATCTTTATAAAGAATCTCTAACTCATAATTTTCAAACATAGTGCAATAATATCATATAATACTGCTATGCAAACATCAAATGTCTTTACAAATATTCCATCAGATTTATCACAAGAGGTTTTTGAGACACTGCTTGAAGCAGATGATATCCGTATAGAGCGTATCATCTCCTATGGTCACAGATCACCAAAAGAGGGATGGTATGACCAGGAAGAGAATGAATGGGTCATCGTTTTAGAGGGGAGTGCTACTTTAGAGTTTATCGATAAAAAAGTAAACCTGAAAAAAGGCGATTTTATCAATATAAAAGCACATGAAAAGCATAAGGTAATCTGGACTGTAGAAAATAAAAAAACAGTTTGGCTTGCAATCTTTTATAAGTAAAAGTATAATAACTCAAAATTATTCAAGGTTACGCTAATGCAAGACTATACTTTCTCTATATTTGGTGTCATTAAAGAGGCTTTTAGGCGAACAGATGGTGTTAAATGGACATTTATCGCTTCACTGCTTCTTTTTTTACTTATTCAGTTGACTATTGCTTTTACACTCCTGCTGATTATGCCTGAAGTTGAACAGTATCTGGACCTTCTTTTAAATGTACTTACACTGCCTATTGCTGTTGGAATTATCATTCTTGGTATCTCACGTGCACGACAAAAAGAGCTGGCTGTTAAACAGATATTTGACTATTTTGGACGCTATCCATATCTCTTGCTCGGTTATATTTTAGTAACGCTTTTTACAATTCTTGGATTTATCGCTCTTGTCATACCTGGTATCTACCTTGCAGTAGCATATACTTATACACTTCCCCTTATAGCAGATAAAAATATGAGTGTCTGGAATGCAATGGAGCTCTCACGTAAGACTGTTACAAAACAGTGGTTTCGCTTTTTTGGCCTTGGAATTGCCATATTTATCATCGTACTGCTTGGTGCAATTCCTATGGGTATCGGACTGATATGGAGTGTTCCAACGGCATATATCACTTACGGACTTCTTTACCATAGACTTTTTGATGATGAAGAGATAGAGTATGATAACAATGATATAGAAGAAGAGACTATAGAAGAAGAAAAAACAGTAAGCACTTCACCTAAAGAACCTATGAAGATCTATCCACCAGAGAGTTGATTATCCATCTCTCTTGGTTGTTTTTCTCTTTTTCTTGGCACTTTTTAAGAGTTTCGCCGTTACACGTTTAGGCTCTTTTTTATGTTTGACAAACTTCTTTGCCTCACGTTTATGCTCTGCTTTTAATTTGACTTCATCAACATCTTTACGACGAATATTCGGGTCTGGCTCGAAACCTTCTACAACATCTTTCGGAATCTTTTGACCGATGAGCTTTTCAATCTCTTTGATATCATACTTCTCATAGATATCAATCAAACTAATAGCCTCACCTTCACGCCCTGCACGCCCGGTACGCCCAACACGATGCACATAATCTTCAGGAATGGAAGGAAGTTCATAGTTAATGACATATGGTAACTCCTCAATATCAAGTCCACGTGAGGCAATATCTGTTGCAACGAGTACTCGAAATTTACCCTCTTTAAACTGTGTAAGCGTTTTTAAACGTTTTGCTTTTGTCTTATCTCCATGAATCACACCGACTTTAAGCCCATCTTTTTTGAGTTCTTCTGCAAGCTCATCTGCACTTGCCTTTGTGCGTGTAAAGACAAGGACCTGAGGAAAGTTGCGTGAGCCTATAAGATATGCCAAAAGTTCTGCTTTTCTTGCAGTATCAACCTGATAGGCTATCTGATTGATTGTATCAACCGTCGTATTTTTCTTTGCAGTTTCAATAAATGCAGGTTTTGTCAATATAAGTTTTGAAAGCTTTCTCACCTTATCTGAAAATGTTGCAGAAAAAAGGAGTGTCTGATGACGTTTTGGTAACAATGGATGAATCTTTCTAATATCTTTCGTAAAACCCATATCAAGCATTCTATCTGCTTCATCAAGTACAAAAATCTCTACATCACTTAAATTGAGTCCATTCTCAATATGTTCTAGCAGTCGTCCAGGCGTTGCTATAACTATTTCAGTACCATGTTTGAGACGTTTACGCTGTTTTTCCAAATCTTTTCCACCAACCAAAATATCTGTTTTTATATCCATATATTTTGCATAAGCATTGATATCTTCATATATCTGAATAGAAAGCTCGCGTGTCGGAGAAAGAATGATTGCACGAATCCCTTTACTCTCTTGATGTTTACGAAGACGCTGTAAAATAGGAAGTGCAAAAGCAGCTGTTTTTCCCGTCCCAGTTTGTGCTGTAGCAAAAATATCTTTTTTCTGTAAAACTAAAGGAATTGCTCTTTGTTGAATCGTTGTCGGCCTTGTGTAAGCCAAATCTTCTATGGCATCAAGCAGAGGTTTAAAGACTCCTAGTTTTTCAAATGACATTTTTACCCTTATAAATATTTATATAGCGGTATTTTAGCATATTAACTCAAAGATTACAGTTATAAATGTGATAATAAAATTTAATATAAGGATGTGATACTTTTGTGATATAATTCTCACAAAAATATAAGAAAATGACACGTAGACAATGATGGCAACATATAAAAATTATTTAAATGACATTATACAACTAGATAAGCTTCATCTCAACCCATATAAGCTTAAAGAGATCTCTGTTATTATAGTACCGATACTTATAGGTCCTATCAGTTTTTTATGGGCACTTATTTATCTTATCTATGGTCAGTATACTGCTGCAACTATTCCTATGTTTTACAGTTTTATCTCTCTATTTAATCTGTGGCACTACAAAAAAACCAATAATCTTCTCGCTATTCAAAAAACACAGATGCTTCTTGTTCTTATCTTGCCTTTTTTATTGATGTGGGTTTTAGGCGGTTTTGCAAATAGCAGCTATATCATGGTCTGGGCATTTTTTGCTCCGATTGCCGCTATCATTCATGAAAAACGAGGAGAAGCAAAGTATTGGCTCTTTTCATTTTTAGCCTTGATGGGCTTTTCTGTTTTAATCGATCCATGGCTTATCGCACATCATAAAGAGACTATGCCAAAGAGTGCGAAAGAGATCTTTTTCTTTTTAAATATCTCTGCATCACTGACGGGTATCTACTATCTTCTCAAATTCTTTGTTTACAATAAGAACAGAAATATCACAACAAAGCTCAAAGAAAAGAACCAACAACTCCTAGAGTACACAAAAGAGCTGCGAACCATGCTCTACATAGACTCTCTGACAGGACTTAAAAACAGAACGGCACTCTTAGAAGATAAGAACAAAAGAGACTCAATGGTACTTATCCTGCTCAATATAGACAGATTTTCTCAAATCAATGACCTTTTTGGGGAAAAATTTGGAAATAGAGTACTCATCGCTTTTAGTCAACTGCTCAAGAACAATCTCAAAATATATAAAAACTGTGAGGTATATCGCCTTAGCGGTGATGAGTTTGTCATTCTCTCTGGAGAGAGAGATGCAAAGATATTGACAAATAATATCGCTCAACTTGTCAATTATATCAATGAAAATCCTTTAGAGATTGAGGATCAAGAGATCGCACTCCATATTACAGTCGGAATCTCTACAGAAAGTACCGAACAACTGCTTCCTACTGCGAATATGGCTCTCAAAGCTGCAAGACGCTCTAAAAAAAGTATTATCTTCTATACAGAGGAGATCTCCTTAAATGAAGAGTACGAAAACAACATTCGCTGGATAAAAGAGATAAAAGAGGCGATCAAAGAAGATAGAATTGTTCTGTTTTATCAGCCGATTATGGACAATGAGAGTAATGAAATATGTAAGTATGAAACGCTGATACGGCTCATTGACCAAGAGGGGAACATCATTGCTCCAAATAAGTTTTTGGAGATTGCCAAAAAATCAAAGCTCTATAAACAACTGACAAGAATTGTCATCCAAAAAAGTTTTGAAGCCTTTAAAGAGAATGACTTTGACTTCTCAATCAACCTTACAATTGATGACATTCTTGATAAGAAAATCACAACTATGATAGAGAGAACTTTGCAAAACTATAATATCTCACACAGAGTTATCTTTGAGATCGTAGAGAGTGAGAGTATTGAGAATTTTGAGAAGGTAGAAGATTTTATCAATATGGTCAAATCATACGGTTGTAAAATCGCTATCGATGATTTTGGTACAGGATATTCCAACTTTGAACATCTTATGAAACTTCAGGCTGACTTTATCAAAATAGATGGCAGCATCATTAAAGAGATAGTCCATAACAAACGCTCAGAAATTATTACTTCTGTTATTGTTGCTTTTGCAAAAGAGATGCAGATAAAGACTATTGCAGAGTATGTAGAAAATGAAGATATTCACAATAAACTCATCAAACTTGGTGTTAATAAGTCTCAAGGCTATTTTTTCGACAAACCTCAGCCAAATTTACCATAAAAGCGATATACTTTCGAAAATTAATTTGAAAAACAAGCTTTGGTATGATACGAAAAACACTTAAAAAGACTTCCTCACATAAAAAACTCAGAGACTTTATCAAAAAATACAAAATTCCACCCGAATATCTCTCTACAAACAGAAAAATGATTACTCGAGGTGTCCTTATCGGTCTTTTTATAGCCTTTATCCCTATGCCGATGCAGATGGCTGCCGTACTACTGTTTGTTCCGTTTGTAAAATTTAATGTTCCCATAGGGCTTGCTATGTGCTGGCTGAGTAATCCCATCACAATGCCACCAATGTACTATATGGAATATCTTACAGGGTCTTTCTTCCTAGGCATACAACCAGAACCAGTCGAGATGACACTAAAGTGGTTTAAAGACAATCTTGATGATATTTTTATTCCTCTTTATTTTGGAACTGCCATCTACTCTGTATTTGGTTCTATCAGTGCATACCTTGCTGTTAATTTTTTATGGAAAAAATCTGTTGAACGAGATAGAAAACGTCATAGAAAAGAGAGATAACTAACGCAAAAAGTTAATCACATCTATCTGCGTGAAGTAGTATGCAATAGCTACTATCCATAAAAGTAAAATCACGATATGCTTAATAAGAAAACTGCTTTTTGCAATTTTATGATGAAAGAGTGCCATAGCAAGTGATGCACCCAAAAATCCGCCTATAATGGAAAAGGTATGTAACTCTTTTTCAGAAACTCTGCGTTTTTTCCCATAACGGGAGATAAATTTATCATAACTATAGATCAAAAATGTAAGCAGATTGATAAAAAGAAAGTAAAAGAGAATAACACGCTGCATCAAATGCGTTTTCTCAAAGAGTAAAAGATAAGAAAAACACCTGCAAGTAAAAAAGGAATACTCAGCAGCTGCCCCGTTGTCAAATCAATCCCAAGCGTATAATCAGCCTGTCTTACTTTGACAAACTCCACAAGAAAGCGTACTGTAAATATAAGCACTAAAAAGAGTCCAAAGATAAAGCCGGGACGCAGAGTTTTATACGATTTTTTATAGACAAAGAGTAAAATAAAAAAGATTGCAAGATAGGAAAATGCCTCATAGAGCTGTGCAGGATGGCGCGGCAACATATCTACGCGCTCAAAAATTACGGCCCACGGCACATCTGTCGGTTTTCCCAAAATCTCAGAGTTCATAAAATTACCCATACGAACAAAAAAACCAAAAAGTGCTGTTGGAATTACAAGCCGGTCAATCAGCCACATAAAATCTATCTTATACTTCTTAGCGCCAAGATAGAGGGTCAAAAGCACTCCCGCCCCTCCTCCGTGAGAAGCCAAACCGCCTTCCCAGACAGCAAAAATCTTAAGCGGATGCGCAAGATAATAATCAGGGTCATAAAACAAGCAATGCCCAAGCCTCGCCCCGACAACGATTCCGATAATGGCATAGACAAAAAGCGGCTCTATGGTATTTTCATCTTTACCCTCAAGGCGATATACCCGTTTCATAAACTCCAAACCGCTTAAAATCGCAGCAGCAAATAAAATTCCATACCAAAAGACATGAACAGAGCCAAAAGAGAGCGCTACCGGATTGGCATTCCATACAAAATAGTGCATCTACGCTCGCAATACATCAGCAATGAGCTCTATTGGGTTTTTAAAGACAGTTTCAACCCCCGCATAGTTCATCGAAGCATTTATCTGCATACGACAAGCTGAGCACTCCGCACTGACAATTTCAGCTTTTGTCTCTTGAATCATTGCTGCTTTTGGAGCACCGGCAGCTTTTGCAAAATGGTACTTCTCAGACTGCATTGTCACCCCGCCAAAGCCACAACACTGATTTGGGTCGCTCATCTCTACTATTTTGTAGTTTTGGCGAATAAGACTTCGCGGCTCTTCATGAATACCCTGCATCTTTTTTGCATGGCACGGGTCATGGTACGTTACAATCTTCCTGTTTTGTTTTTTCTTTGCAAGAATAGACTCAAGCTCGGTATGATGCTGTAGCCACTCTGTTGCCATAAAAACTTTTTTCATCACAGCTCTTGCACGCTCTTTCCACTCCGGTTGGTCATGGAAGTAATGCTCATAGTCAATTTTAAGCATCGCGCTACATGTGGCTTCTGGAACCAAAATAGCCTCAACATCATCAGCGAACTTCTCAAAGTATTCAATGTTAAATTTCGCATTATGATCAACTGTATCAAAATCACCTGTAAAGTATGCAGGTGCAGAACAGCATTTCTGGCTTTTTGCCAAAAAGGCATCAATCTCTAGATGCTCTAAAATCTCCAAAAGAGAATCACCGATATTTCTATAGTTGTAATTCCCCAGACAACCGATAAAAATCGCCACTTTTCGCTTGCCGCCATTGTTGATATTTTCGGGATGCGCATTTAAAAAAGAGGTTTTTCTCAAACTTGGCAGCAGTCTGTCTGCCTTTAGCATCGGAATATTAAAACGTGAATGCATAGAGTCAATATCCGCTTTAATCTTAAACCCACAGGTCTGAAATACCCAACCGAGTTTAAAGGCCAAGTCATTAAGCCATCTATGGCGCAGCAGTAAAAAGAAAGCTTTTTTGTACCATGCAATACCAAACTTTTGAGCAATATCTGCACGGGCCTGCTCTATTATCATATCAGTCGGGAGTGATTTAGGACAGACATCAACACAATTTGTACATAAAAAACAGCTCTCAAAAATATCTTTAGCCGTCTTGTCTAGCTCTAGGTTTCCACGCTTGTATGCACCCAGAAGATCAATGAATCCGCGCGGGCTTGTTACCTCATCGGCATTGACATTATGAATAGTACATACAGGAATACATTTCCCGCATTTAACACAATCATCAGCAATCTTATCGAAGCTAAAAATATCTTCCAGTTTTTTATCCATCTCTACACCGTTTTTGAAAATGTTTTATCACTTTGTGCATACTTTTTCATATATGCATCAAAAGGCTGGGCAATATTACGGATAAGCAGTGTTCCCGTCGCTGAGCACTCAAGTTTATCATCACACACTACAAGAAGTTCTTCTTCTACAAAAGGCTCCAAAGCCTGAAGTGCATCTGCAAAATATTCAGCAAAAACAACATCAAAGAGTGATTCAAATCTTTTGATATCAAGTTTGAAGTTACTCATTAGCTCCATAATGACATATTGACGGATCATATCATCTTCACTGAGTACTACACCACGTTCAAACGGCAGTTTTCCTGCATCAATGGCAGCTTCATAGCTCGGCATATCTTTAAAGTTTTGTGCATAATAGTCCACACCTTCACCGATGGACGTAAGTCCCACTCCGATTAAGTCCGCTCCGCCTTTAGTTGTATAGCCTTGGAAATTTCTATGGAGTTCACCTTTTTCTATCGCCTGAAAAAGTTCGTCTTCAGGTTTTGCGAAGTGATCCATCCCAATCATTTTATAGCCATTTTCTGTTAAGAAATCAATTGTGTACTGCATAATTTGGAGTTTTTCATCAGGACGCGGCAAGGTTGTTTCATCTATTTTTCGCATCGTCTTTTTCAGCCAAGGAACATGCGCATAGTTAAAGACTGCAAATCTGTCAGGATTAAGTGTAAGTGCCAAAGAAAGTGTCTCTTTAAAAGTCTCTAAAGTCTGATATGGCAGACCATAAATCAAATCCACATTAACTGATTGCATATTGTACTTGCGCGCCAGATCCATTGCATCTTTTGTAATGTTATATGGTTGTACACGGTGGACTGCGACTTGTACTTTTTCATTAAAGTCTTGAATACCAAAGCTCACGCGGTTAAATCCATGCTCACTCATAACACGCATCTGATCTTCATTGATATGACGTGGATCAATCTCACAAGATATCTCCGCACCCTCTACAAAATTTGGAAAGTAAGATTTAATCTCTTTAATAATCTCATCTAGCTGTGCAGCCGAGAAAAAAGTAGGTGTTCCCCCACCAAAGTGCATTTGAATCACTTCTCGTGAGCAATCAAGGTGCTGTGAAAGTATTTTAAGCTCACGCTTCAAATACTCCATATAGCGTAGCATCTTATCCTCTTTGGAAGTAAAGACGACATTACAGCCACAAAAATAACAGGCATTTTTACAAAACGGCAGATGAAAATAGAGACTCAAAGGACGCGAAGAGTCCTGTGTTTCAAGTTTTTTAATATAGTCATCATACTGAAAATCATCACTAAACTCCAAGGCCGTCGGATATGAAGTATAGCGAGGTCCCGGTTTTGAGTATTTTGTAAATTTTGCGAAATCTAATTCCATCTGCTTTATGTCCTAAAATAGTATATGTGCGATTATCTCTAAAAAGTGTTTATAGTTTGATAAAGTTTTTGTTTTATGTTATAATTTTGGCTGTGAGTATCGCTTTAGTTGGTTTTATGGAGCGGCAATTTGGGTTGGGGAAGTCATGAGCCTCAACCCTTTTTTTTGCCCTCCAAAAACCAATTAGGAGGACATTTAATGGATAAGCTGATACTCCTACTTTTTTAGCTCTCCAGCCAACCTTTGATAGACCCCTGAACTTTTCAATAGCTCTTTGTGTGTACCACTCGCAACAATACGTCCTTTTTGCAATACTAAAATCTTATCTGCATCTTCAATCGTTGAAAGACGGTGCGCGATGGTAATGGTAATCTTATCTTTTGTATATTCATCAAGTGCAGCTTGAATACGTTTTTCACTCTCATTATCAAGGGCTGATGTTGCTTCATCAAAAAGCAGCAGCGAAGCATGTTTATAGATAGCACGCGCGATGGCAATTCTCTGACGCTGTCCACCGGAGAGGTTGGCACCTGCCTCATGCATCATCGTATAGATGCCATCTTCGAGTTGCATAACAAAGTCATACGCATCTGCAAGTTTGAGGGCTTCTATGATTTTTTCTTCATCTATCTCCTCCTGCCCATAAGCAACATTGGCTGCCAAAGTATCTTGGAAAATATAGATACGCTGTGTAACAAGAGCGATGTGATGCTTGAGTGACTTCTGCGTAAACTCTTTAATGTTTGTGCCGTTGATACAAACCTCACCCTCATCAGGGTCATAAAAACGAAGCAGCATATTCATAAATGTCGACTTTCCGCCACCGCTGTCACCGACAAGTGCGATATGTTCACCCTGTTTGATACTCAGACTCACTCCATCTAAAATATTGTAGTTCTCATATCGAAGTACAACATTTTTATACTCTACCTCTTTGATATCCTCACGCAGCTCTTTTTTGCCATCAAGCACTACATTTTCTTTATCGACAATCTCAAAGACACGCTCACTTGCAGCAAGAGCATCTTGAATCTTAGAGTATGTTCCGCCAAGTTTACGAATTGGCTCAAAAACAAGCCCAACAGCCGTAATGAAAGCCGTAAACTCACCGACTGTCATCTTGCCATCAAACACCTCTTTACCACCGACATAGACAACCATCGCAAGCCCTGATACTGCAATAATCTCCATAATAGGTGAAACCAATGCCCCTACATAGATTGCTTTCATATTTATCTTAAAAAAGTTCCAGTTCTCAATACTAAAACGTTTCATCTCAAACTTCTCAGTTGCATTGGCTTTTATAATCTCAGAGTTATTAAAAACCTCTGTCAAACGTGAGACTAAATCAGCATTTTTTGACTGCGAACGGTGTGAGTATTTTTTGAGTTTTTTAGCAATCATCATTAAAGGGTAAATAATAAGCGGTACAACAACAAGTGTATAGAATGAAAGCAAAGGATTTAAATAAACAATATAGCCAACAAGTGCAATGACAGTTAAAAAATCCCGAAACATATCCGGCAGCATATTTGAGACAAAAAACTGAATACGGGCAATATCATTAGTCACACGTGAGATAAGCTCCCCACTTCTGTTTTGATACAAAAACCCCATATCAAGATGGATCATCTTATCTAAAAGTATCTCACGAAAACGCGTCACAATACTCTGCCCGATATACTCCATAAATACTGTTTGGATGTATTTCCCAACTGCTTTTGTAACATAGATAGCAATCAGACCAAAAGGAATGATATAAAGCATGGTTTTATCTTTTTTGATGAACATATCATCCATCATCGGTTTCATAATCTGCGCAGTTCCAACTGTTGAGATAAGAATCAACAAGCCACCAAAAATGACTAACAAATAGTAAAGTTTATACTCTTTTATATAAGGCCAAAATCTTTTTACAATCTCTTTCAAAGTTTCTCCAGTAAATAACTGTGCAATTTTACCCAATTAGAGGTTAATTGTTAAGTACCTATCCAAAAGGAAAACTAAAACTCTTCCTTTTGGATAGGTACTTAATTTGCTATAATTACATAAAAAATAAAGAGTCTTATGAAATATCCTCTTCACGTAATTATTAGAAAAAAAGTATCCAGCCTGTTTAATGGTTTGTTATCATTCTTCTCTTTAAAAAAAGCCCATAAAACAACCATCCATAAAGATGAAATAAAACATATTGTTATTATCCGTCCAAACTACCGTATCGGTAACTTGATTTTTCTGACACCACTTATCAATGAACTCAAAAAGCATCTTCCCGATGCAAAAATTGACATAATTGTCGGAATGAAGCTTGCCGGAAAGATTTTAGAACCAATGCCAAATGTAGAAAGAGTCATCGATATTCCACGAAAACTTCTGCTACATCCGCTTGATATGTTTGAGTATATCAAGCAGACTCGAAGAAAAAAATATGATGTAGCCCTCAATATCTCGGGAGGCTCAACAAGTGCACAAATAGTTTCACTCCTTGTTAAAGCTAAGTATAAAGCATCATTTTACAGTGACAAACTCTGGGCAGATTTTACCCATGTGCAAGAGCGAGGTAGACCGACACATCCTCATATGGGACTTGAAGTTCTAGAGTTTCTACGATTTTTTGACATTAAAGTACCTCAAAAAGCACCTTCGCTTGATATAAAGCTCACACAAGAAGAGATTAACACTGCAAAAACTGACCTGAACAAAATTTTAGAAGAAAATGATATTGATAAAGAAAAAAAAGTTATCACTATCTTTCGAAATGCCCGTTTTGATAAAAAAATAGCTGATGCATGGTGGAGCGAGTGGGTGGATTTACTCTTACAAAAAGATAAAGATATTGTCATTATTGACATATTATCTCCTGATATTCCAGAAAAACTTAATGATAAAGTTTTATCTTATTCCAACAAAAACCTGCGTGTTCTGGGAGCATTTTTTAGAGCCTGTGATCTTTATGTCAGTGCAGATACAGGGCCTATGCATTTAGCTGTAGCTTCGGGTGCCAAGGTATTGGCACTCTTTAACAAAACAAATATTGCAGTCTATGGTGCCTTAGGTGCACAGAACAAAACCATAGATATAGAAAAACTCTCTTGTGAAGAGGTAGCTAACATTACTTTGAAACAGTTACACTCTTAGCCACGTAGGCATTAACATCATTTACATAATTGACTTTGATATCATACTTTCTACTGTCAATTGCACCCATAATATTTATAAGTAAAAAATAGCTTACAGTAAAAAGTACAAACTTTTTGAGATAGTTCTTGCTATAAGGCTTAAAATAGATCAAAAACGGCATTATTGCAAACGGAAATACAATTATAAGATGCCAGTAACTAAAGATTATCGGGGAGAGAATCGAGCTGATAAAAACCCCTAAAAGTGCTCCAAAAACATAGAGTAAAAGCCACTCCCCTTTGGAACTGCTTGCCTCACGCACAAAGAGTCTCCCTTTAAGACGATCATATAAAAGACGGTTTGCTTTATAAGAGAAGTAAAGTGTTGCAACACCAACAGCAATTACAAGAGCTTTATAGAGATACGTCAAAATAAGCTGCACCATATGCACACTACTAATCCAATCAAAATGTGCACTCATAATAAGCTTGTTTGGAAAGAAAAATGAACCATAACGTAGCCAGTAGATAAAAGACTTTAAAACCGGATATACATGTACTCCACCCCAGCCAATATAACGTCCAGTATCATCAGCATGTTTTGTGATAGAGCTGTTTTGCATTACAGCCTGTAGGTATGGAATCAAAGAGATGCCAATAACAATAACACCAAAAACCACTCCAAACCAGTTTACTTTTACTATTTTTCTATAAACCAGATAGAGGGAGATGATAGAGAGAATAATCCATGAATAGTGAAACTGCATAGCGAGACCAATTGAGAGCATATGTAAAAAGGAGTACCAAAAAGAGCTCTTCTCCCGCTGCTTGTAGGCTGAGTAAAAATGCAGAGCTGAGAAGAAAAAGAGATAAGATGGGTTATAGAGTATATTTTCAAATAAAAACCAAGGATTGAGCCAGTAGATGATTAAAAATACTAGACGAATATCTGCTTTAAAAATATCTTTTATAACAATGTCAAGTAAAAAGTATGATGCTAAATGCAAAAAGATTAAAAAGAGCATCGGTGACCAGGGCGAGTCAAAGAGCATTACAGGCAGTGCTACAACATAGGTCAGCATACTCCCTGGAACATTTCCCACCGCACTTGCAGCATTACCGTAATTTATCCAAACATCTTTATATGCTGCCATATAACCTTTGTAAAGCATCTGGGTCTGATCCCCTGTAAGTATTTGGTGTGAAGCATAAAAGAGCGAGAGTCCAAGCCCCAGCAAAAGTAAAAGTGTCTGAATTTTTATAAAGTTTTTCTCTAAATGCATCATATCTCTTTAAATGTCCAAAATTTGTGAATCATAAATGTTACTAATGGCATTATAGCAACAATGACAAGGGTGTGTAAATAGCTGTTTTGTATTGGAAAAATATCTGAAAGAATGTAGGAAAAAAGAAAAGTCCCAAACTGTACAGCAAAAAATTTTGCTAATTTTATAAAATGAAAACTGCTTTGAAAGACATAGAGTGTTTGAAACACATAAGAAAAGACAAAAGCTGTCAAAAAAGCAAATAGGTTTGATACAAAGACGCTACTGTTGAACAGATAGATAACTGTCCATGCAACAAAAAGGTGTACCAGTGTAGCGACTACTCCAAAAAAGCCATATTTAGCCAACTGGAGAATATGACCTTTAATACTCATTTTCGATGATATAGACCGGTCTGTTTTTTGACTCTAAATATATCCGTCCAATATACTCACCTAAAATTCCAATACCCATCAGCTGTATACCTCCCAAAAAGAGAACAACTGTTATCATGGAAGCATACCCTGGTGTATCTGCCCCAAATATAAGTGTTTTAAGAATAATCCATGAACCGTATAAAAAAGCAATAAATGCCAATACCATTCCAACATAGAGCCAGATACGAAGCGGTGCTGTTGAAAAACTCGTAATACCGTCAAGTGCAAAGTTCCAAAGTTTCCAGCCATTGAAACTTGTATCACCTGCAGCTCTCTCTTCTCGCTTGTACTCAACAACAGCTGTTTTAAAACCAAGCCAGGCGAAGATTCCTTTCATAAAACGCTGTGTTTCAGGAAGTTTTTTCAGCTCATC
>NZ_JALCZL010000013.1:0-56534 GCF_039667035.1 Sulfurimonas sp. NWX79 | reverse complement strand
AAAATCCTCTGCTTTTAAAAGGAAGTGTCTTTCGTAAAAACATCTTTATCTCTGCTGAGAGACGTATAGGTAATGGTCAAGCTCAGCTGAAAAACTTTCTACTTCGTCATAAAGATGAGAGTGGCATTATCTATGTAAGCTCACGCAAAAAAGCTGAAGAGCTCAGCAGTTTTTTAAATTATGCAGGTTATAAGTCACTTGCATATCATGCAGGTTTGCCGCAACATATACGAGAGCAAAACTTTAAAATCTTTGTCAATGATAAAGTGGACATTATGGTTGCAACAATTGCTTTTGGGATGGGAATAGACAAGAGTGATATCCGTTTTGTAGTGCATATGAGTCTGCCAAAGTCTTTGGAGAATTATTACCAAGAGATTGGACGTGGTGGACGTGATGGAGAGGACAGTGAAGCACTGCTGCTCTTTAATGCAGGGGACATGATACAACATAAACATTTTTTGCATGATATTGATGATGCAGCTTACAAAGAGCACCTTGGTCTAAAGATCGATACCATCTACAAGTATGCCACAAGTGAGATCTGTTTTCATAAACAGTTAGCCGAATATTTTCATGAGACACTAGAGCCTTGTGAAAGTCGCTGTGACAACTGCTTAGAGTCTGATGACAAACGCCAAGATATTACCAAAGAGGCGCAAATGTTGCTCTCCGCCATCTATAAGACAGAACAAAACTTTGGAAAAAACTACATCATCGATATCCTGCGAGGTTCAAGTGAACAGAAAATTTTAGCTAATGGTGCAGACAAACTCTCTGTTTATGACATTGGAGGACACCTAAGCAAGAAAGAGTGGTTTGTCATTGTGGAGCGGCTTTTGGAACTCAAAATTTTAACGGTTGGAGATTTTTCAACACTCAAGCTCACGCAAGATGCCATTAGCATATTAAAGTCTCAAAAGCTTGTAGATATCAAATCTTCACGTCTGCAAGTAGATAAAAAGGCAAAAGCAGTACGCCAAGTTGAAGCGTTTGATTTTGACAGAGAACTATTTGAAAAGCTGCGAGAAAAGCGAACAGAACTTGCAAGTGAAATGGGTGTACCAGCGTATATCATCTTTAGCGATAAAACACTCAAACATCTAGCCAATGATATGCCGACAAACAAAGAAGAGATGCTAGAAGTCAATGGTATCGGGATGAAAAAATATGAGCAGTTTGGTGAAGAGTTTTTAGATGTGATAGCTACACACTAGTATCACTTAAAGGTTCTACACCAGGGTTACAGCTGATTTTATGTTGCATATTAACGAGTTCATAATCTACAAGTTCTTTGAGTGAAGCAAGTGTAGCATTACGAAAGTGCTCACCTTTGTTCAAATATACTAAAAATCCATTTTCATAAAGAGCGAGTCGAGTTTTGAGTGCAGTCGAATAGGTCGTTACTACCCCATCACTTTTCATGGCATTTTTAATATCTGCAAAATACTCTTTTGTCCAAAGCATAGGATTCGCACTTGGAGAAAAAGCATCCTGATAGACAATATCAAACTTCTTTTGAAATTGTTTTATATACTCTCTCGCATCTCCTAAAAAAACTTCTATAGTTAAAGTCTCATCTCTATAGACCCCATCTCTAGATATTGCTTCTATTATTTCACGTAAAGATGCAAACTCTTGCGGGTAATTGAAATTTGTAAGTGATTGTACCAAAGAGCTGTCAAGTTCGGGAGAGTAGATAAAGAGTTTTTTCTCTGGAGCATGTTCTTTATAATATAAAACAGTGGCTAAGGTATTAAACCCTAAGCCATAGCAAATATCTAAAATATGGAGTTCATCTTTTCCCTGCGTGAGCTTATATGCAGGAATGATATGTTTGTAGAGTGACTCGGAGAGTGCCCCATCTTTTGTAGAGTGATAATGCTCATCATACTCTTTTGAGTAGGCAGTATAACTGCCATCTTCACTCAGCGCTATAGAGTGCTGTGCATCATCAAAACTATTCATCACAAGTCTCTACTTCTATTGTAACTTTTTTGCAACTAGTTCATTGACTATTTTAGGGTTTGCTTTACCCCCTGTAGCTTTGAGTACCTGACCGACAAAAAAGCCTAAGAGTTTTTTGTTTCCTGCTTTGAATTTTGCAACATTATCCGGATTTTTTGCAATGACTTCATCTATAATAGGTGCGATTTGAGCAGGGTCACTTATCTGCACCAGTCCTTTCTCTTCAACTATTTTAGCTGGATTTTCTCCAGATTTTGCCATCTCCTCAAAGACCTGTTTTGCAATTTTACTTGAAATTGTCTCTTCATCAAGCATCTTTACAAGCTCGGCTATCTGCTTGGGAGTAAATTTCAGCTCAATTGACTGTTGCTCTTTTATCTCACGTGCAACTTCATTTGCAACCATATTTGCCAGATTTACAGGACTCTTTAGTGAAGATAATGCCTCTTCATAAAACTTTGAAAGATACGCATCACGTGCAAGTGTATTTGCCACTTCACTATTGAGTTTTAAATCTGCTGTGTACTTGTCAAAAAGAGCTTGCTGCTCTGGAGTCATTGGAGCGACTTCACCGTCAATTTGAACTTTTTTCTCTTGTGGTTTTGCTCTATTATCTGTTGTTATTTTTTTCTTCTTTTTACCCCAAGAGTCTTTCAGTCCTACAATCTTATTAAAAACCGGTTTTTCATCACTGTAATCAACTGGATCAGCATAAAAATAGCCCTCACGCTCAAACTGAAATCTCACATCTGGCTTTTGGGTAATAACAGCAGGCTCGATCAGAGCATTTTTGACAACTTTTAGAGAATTTGGATTTATATCTTCTACACCCTCTGGAAATTCAGTAGCAAAGAGTCTGTCATAAAGTCTTACTTCTATGGCTTTAGCATCTGCTGCACTTACCCACTGAATTGCACTTTTTACTTTAATACCACTTGTATCACGTCCACTCTTAGAGTCAGGATAGTACTCTGCTCTTATCTCTGTGATATTACCATCAGCGTCTTTGACAACTTCCTTACATGCAATGATATAGCCATGTCTAAGTCGTACTGGTTGCTCTGGTGTAAGGCGATAGTAACCTTTTGGAGGATTTTCTTCAAAATCCTCACGTTCAATGTAAATCTCACGTGAGAAAGGCAGTTTTCTACTTCCCTCTTTTGGTACATCATGCGGATAGTATGGAGCATCAATCTCTTCACTTCCTTCATAATTTTCTATTGTAACTTTGAGCGGATTGAGTACACATAAAACACGTGGCACTTTTTTGTTCAGATCATCTCTGATACAAAACTCTAACTGTGAAACATCTACTACTGAATTTGCTTTAGCAATCCCTATCTGATCACAAAAAGTTAAAATTGACTCTGGCGTGTAGCCTTTTCTTCTGTAGCCGGCAATTGTTGGCAGACGAGGATCATCCCAGCCACTCACGTAGCCACCCTCAACGAGCTCTAGAAGCTTTCTTTTACTCATAACCGTATAGTTTATGTTCAAACGTGCAAACTCATGCTGATAAGGTCGTGGCGGTTTAAGAGAGAGTGTATCTAATACCCAGTCATAAATATCACGGTTATTTTCAAACTCTAAAGTACAGATAGAGTGAGTTACACCTTCGATATAGTCAGAAAGACAGTGTGCAAAATCATACATAGGATAAATTGACCACTCATCCCCTGTTCTAAAGTGATGTGCATGTCTGATGCGGTAAAGAAGAGGGTCTCTCATCTTCATATTTGGTGCTGCCATATCAATTTTGGCTCTTAAAACATGCTCACCCTCGGCAAATTCGCCTTTTTTCATTCGCGCAAACAGGTCTAGGTTCTCTTCTACACTACGATTGGCATACTTACTGCGTTTTCCAGGCTCTGTTACGCTTCCGCGATACTCACGGATCTCATCTTCTGTAAGTGAGTCAACATAAGCTTTACCCATTTTAATAAGCTCAATCGCATAATCATAGAGCTTAGGAAAATAATCAGATGTAAAACGAATACTCCCGTCCCATTCATATCCAAGCCACTTCACAGCATCTTCAAGTGCCTCTACATATTTTGTATCTTCTTTTGTTGGATTTGTATCATCCATGCGTAAGTGACAGCGACCATTATAATCACGTGCAATACCAAAGTTAATAAAGATAGACTTCGCATGTCCAATATGAGGAAAACCATTTGGCTCAGGAGGAAATCTTGTAACTATCTCTTTATATTTACCCGATTTTAGATCCTCTTCAACTATTGTACGTAAAAAATTTTTGCTCTCATTCATACTTGTTTAAACCTTTTTTGCCTTAAAACTTTTTTGTATTGTATTTTATCTAATTAGAGCTTATAAACCATTGCCCCACATATGCATCTTTTTTGCCATAACCAGGTCATATTCATCTAATACATCTATATAGTTAGGTGCACGAAATTCAAAATCTTCTAAGAGCTGTTTTGTCGCTTCTATATCCATTTTTCCTTTTGCTTCCATAATGACAATATCTGCTGTATTTGCAAGAGTTGTATAGGCAATTTTTAAAAGGAGTTTTGGATTGCTATGCTGCGTGAGGATATCTTTAAAAATGACAATATCATTGTCACGTGGAAGCGTTCGAAAAGGAACATTGAATTTTTGCACAAACTGTACTTTTGCATCAGCTAAAGAGTTATCAAGTTCAAACTCATCTTCAGCGTAGATGGCAAGTCGAAACTCACCATCTACCTCTTTTATCATATTTAAAAGAGCCTTTGTTGTAGCATCCGGTTTTGTTGTTACTTGGATGTAATGATTCCCCGGAAGCGGATTGAAAAGCTCTAAGAATTGCTCTAACTGCATCGCTAATAAGCTAGATCGTGTAACTCACGGAAAAGAAAAGCTTCAACAATCTCATCAATTGTCTTTTGTGCATGTGCAACAAGCACCATCATGGACATATTGATAAAATCCATAACAGGCTCCCCGTCACTGCACACTACAACAGCCTCTGGCCATGCTTCAAAGGCATCAAACGCATCTGCATGCAGTACTTCAACAAGCTCACCCTCTTCTATGCGTAACTCGGCCCATGTTTTTGCTTCTAGTACCGGTGTAATCTTTGCTTCTTGTACATCCGTACTGTCCATTGGAACAACTACGAGCATGATGTGCTTATCTCTTTTAGTTTTTTCTTTGAGAGTTTCAGTTTCTCATTATCCATTACACCAATCTTATGAGAAAGTACATCAGAAGCAATTTTCTTTGCATTTTTCAATGAATGCATTTTGTAGGTACCACACTGATAGATATTTAACTCAGGAATATCTTTTTTGCTTTTTACTTTAAGCACATCTTTCATCGCTTTTTTCCAAGCTTTAGCCACTCTTTTTTCATCGGGTGTACCGATAACTGACATATAAAAACCTGTACGACAACCCATTGGAGAGAGGTCAATTATCTCTACATTTTTAGAGTTGAGATGATCACGCATAAAACCTGCGAAAAGGTGCTCTAAGGTGTGGATGCCACGTCCATCCATTTTGTCTTTGTTCGGTTTGTAAAAACGCAGATCATAAACAGTGATTTTATCTCCGCGTGGTGTTTTCATTGTTTTTGCTTTACGCACTGCAGGTGCCGGCATGATTGTATGGTCAACTGTAAAAGAGTCTAATAATGGCATTGTGTAAGTCCTTCAATTTAATTAGAAGTATTTTAGCAAAAAAGTTTAATGATTAATTGAAATAAGAAAATTTACTATTGAAATATAAGGGATAAAGAAGTTTTAGATTTATAGTAGATTGTGCTTTCCTCAGTTTAAGGCTAGGCTTATAGCCTGCCGTAACTGAGAAAAGTGCAAGATGCTGTGAAGCTAAAAGTTCGCGACTATACGCGAGCTTCTTCGCGACGGTTTAAGTACGCCCAGTTCGCATCTACACGCTCTTGCCACTCTTTAATGAGATACTTGTACTCATCTTTAAAGAGGTGCTTGAAACGCCCTTGTGCTGCAAGATACTCTTCAACAGGCACAACATTTTTAGGTCTGTAAGTGATATTTAACTCATGACCATCAATGATTTCATAGAGTGGGAACACTAATGAATCTGTTGCTAAGTCTGTAAGCATCATAGTATCTTTAGGATCGAATTTCCACTCAGTTGTACAAGGAGATACTGCATTGATAAATACAGGACCATCTACTGCCATACCGTGTTGGATTTTCTTTACCATATCTTTCCATTTGTTTGGTGCAACTTGTGCAGAATATGGGATACCATGGCTTGCCATAATAGCTACCATATCTTTCTTGTTTTTCTTCTCACCGTAACTTACACGACCAGCTGGTGCTGTTGTGGAAGATGAACCGATAGGTGTTGAAGATGAACGCTGACCACCAGTATTTGCATATACTTCATTGTCAAGAACAACGTGCATGATATTATGACCACGTTCCATACAACCAGAGATCCACTGGAAACCAATATCGTAAGAAGCACCATCACCTGCAAATGATACAAACTTAGGGTTACGGTCAGGCTGCTTTAGACGACCTTTACGCTTGAGTGCATTGTACATTGCCTCAGCACCTGCAACCGCAGTAGAACCATTCTCAAAGCCGATGTGGATCCAAGAAGCATCCCATGAAGTATATGGATAAACTGCCGTACAAACTTCAAGACATCCAGTAGATGCTGAAAGTACTAAATCATCATTAGTAGCATTTAAAACTTCACGAACAATGATAGAGTGAGCACAACCAGGACAAAGAAGGTTTGCACCCTCAAAACGGTCAGCCGATGTTGAAAACTCTTTTAAGTTTTTAATTTTTTTCATTTCGCTCATAATATCTTCCTATAAAAATGCTAATTTCGGTCCACGAACACCGATAAATTGCTGTAATGGAGTAGTGATTTTTCCTGCATCTACATTTGCCTGTAGTTCAGTGTAAAGATCTGTTAAATGTTTCTTCGTTAAATCACGACCACCAAGACCATATACATAACCACTTAGCATAGCTTTTGTATCTGTGTTAAACAGACATCCAGCCAACTCATTAAAGAGCATTCCCGGAGCACCGTTTGGTGAAGATCTGTCAAGTGCAGCGATAGCTTTTACATCTTTGAGTGCTTCTTGAATTTGGAAGAATGGGAATGGACGAATAACACGGAGTCCCAAAACACCTGCTTTGATTCCTTTTTCTCTCATCTCTTTTGCAACTTCACGAGCAGTCTCAACTGAAGTACCCATACAAACTACAGCAACATCTGCATCATCTAGGTCATACTTCTCTACAAGGTTGTAACGACGACCTGTAAGTTTCTCAAAATCATCAAAAGCAGCTTCGATTTTTGGAAAAACTTTTGTCATAAGGTCATTGTGTTGACGAGCTTTATGCTCAAAGTGCCAATCCTCTTCTGTTTGTACACCATGCGTTACCGGATGCTCAAAATCAAGCATATCATTCATAGGTTTGAAATCACCAACAAAGCTATATGCTGTATCATCATCCATAGTATGTACACCCTGTGCAGTATGTGAAGTCATGAAACCATCTTGGTGAACCATTGCTGGCAATCTTACATCATGGTCTTCTGCAACACGGAATGCGATGAAGTTTAAGTCATACGCATCTTGTGGACAGTATGCATCAAACTGAATCCAACCAGAGTCACGTCCAAGATACATATCAGAGTGGTCACCATTAACGTTTAATGGTGCAGCAAGTGCACGGTTTACAACGTTAAGAACAATCGGTAAACGCATACCAGATGCCTGATACAGTGTTTCAACCATAAGTGCGAAACCTTGTGAAGATGTTGCAGTTGCAACACGTCCACCAGCAGCAGCAGCACCGATACATCCTGACATTGCAGCATGCTCAGACTCAACCATTACGAATTCACCTTCAACATAACCATCTGCTAAAAATTTTGCATAACCTTCAACAATAGGAGTTGATGGAGTAATTGGGTATGCAGCAACAACATCGATTTGACACTGTCTCATCGCTTGAGCTGCAGCGAAGTTTCCATCCCATACTTCGATATCTCTTAATTCCATTTTATCAAATGCCATCTATTTCTCCTTATCTTCTTTAGCAGGCCAATTTGCTATTTCTGTCTCTTCGTCTGCTTTTTCAGGGAACATTAAAAGTGATTTAGGATTTGTTGGACAAACCTCAACACAAATACCACACCCTTTACAGTGATCCATATCTACACCAATCATCTTTTTATCTCTTGAAATGATAGAAATATCTGGACAATATACCCAACAAAATTGACAATCAATACAATAGTCTTTATTAAAAACCGGCTTTTCAATTCTCCAGTCAGCTACACTTGCAGTAAAAGAGCTGTTTGGTGAGTAATTACGGTCTTCTTGAAGTGTTCCGGCGATATCTTCTATCGCTCCATCAAAAGTACGAAGCATTGCTCCAATTTCAAATTCATCCCAACCTGTGTTTGCCATCATCAGCTCCTTATTTCACTTCATCATATGCACGCTGAATAGCGATCATATTTGCATCAATGATTTTTTGTGGTAATTTCGCAAGAATTCTCTGCATACTCTCTTTAAAGAACTCTATATCATACATTCCAGATACTTTCATAAATGCACCAAGCATCGGTGTATTTGGAATAGGACGACCAATAGTATCTTGCGCAATCTGGATACAGTCCACAGTATATACTTCTTTGCCTTCAAGTTTCGGTTGAGAAGCAATAAGTTCATCTGTAGTCATATGCGTTGTGATAATATACTTTGTAGTATCTTTGTGGTTAATAGTCACATCTGATGTATATACTAACGCAGGGTCAATTACAAAGACATAGTCAGGCTCCATATACTTTTCATGATTCATTATCATTTTATCATCAACACGGTTGTATGCTGTCATAGCAGCTCCACGCTTTGCTGAACCATAGAATGCAAACGCTTGAACGTGCTTTCCAGTTGTAGAAATAACGTCTGCTAAACCTTTAGCACCTGTTACAGCCCCTTGACCAGCACGACTATGCCATCTAATTTCTAGCATAAATTCTCCTTCTATTTTGTCAAGAAATATTTAAGTATTCTCTATCAATTCAATTTATCTGTATTTTAGGCAACCGGCACTTAAATATAGCTTGATGATATAGTGTAGATTATAATGTCAGTTAATTGTGTGATAAATTTCCACTTTTTAACCACATCACAGCTTCATATGCATCACTAAAAATAACATTTGTGAATTTTTTCAGTGTCTCTTCCGTACCATATCCACTCAGCACTCCAATGCTGTTTATACCAGCCGCATCTGCTGCTATAATGTCTAGTTCAGTATCTCCAATTATCCAGACATGAGACTTTTCTTCTATGTCAACAGCTTCCAATGCCTTAAGTATAGGTTCTGCGTGAGGTTTTGGATGTTCTACATGTTCACGCCCGATAAGCACTTTAAAGCTATCCATCAGACCAAAATACTCCATTAGAATACGTGAATATTTTCCGGTTTTTGTCGTAACGATACCTAGTTCTGCAAAAGAGCCTGCAAGTTCTACTGCCTCTTTTGCGTGAGGTAAAAGCACTGTTTTTTGTGTTGATATGTCTCTGTAATGTTCTTTATAAACTGTTACAAAATCCCACACTTTATCTTCCTCTACTCCAAGGTGCCCAAACATAATATCTAGTGGATGTCCTATCAAGGCTTTAATAGCATCATCACTTGGATGCGGGTACCCATAAAAATCAAATGCATTATGAAAACTCTCTAAAATAGCCTCCGTTGAGTCTATAAGTGTTCCATCTAAATCAAATAGTATAATCAATTTTTCTCCCATGAAATATAGTTATGCCAGATACCGCCAAGGGCCGGTTCAATATTTTTGATATCTTTATTTACTGCGGTAATGGAGTTTGGAATATAGAGAAAAAGGTAAGGATTATCCTGAGTGATAATAGTAAACATCTCACGCCAAATTTTTGCCAACTTCTCTTTATCAATTAGGGACTGGGACTCCTCTATGAGTCTATCTATCTTTTTGTTATGATACCCTACCAGATTAAAGCCTCCTTTTTTATCACTATCACTATGCCAAAAAAGATATGGGTCCGGTGTTGGAGAGAGTCCCCAACCTAAAAGTACAGTATCAAACTTATGCGGGAAAACCATCATATTTAAAAAGGCCTGCCACTCCATCACACGAAGTTTTACAACTACACCTGCTTTTTGCAGTTGGTACTGCAATATCTCTGCTGCATAGGGACGAATCGAACTTGAGTTTGATGTTGCTATCTCGAATGTAAAAGGGTGCTCTTCATCATATCCAGCCTCACGTAGCAGCTCACGTGCGCGCTTTATATTTTGTTTTGGCGCTTTTATATCCGGATTGAACGCACTGCTTCCCGGAAGAAAGGGACCGGTACATACTTTTGCATGTTTGAAAAACAAAATATCAACCAACTCTTCTCTGTTAATCGCCAAAGAGAGTGCCTCACGCACACGAGGGTCAGCAAACTTTTCTTTACGTAGGTTAAATCCTAAGTATGTGTAGGAGAGTGAAATCTGCTCATAGATATTAAACTTTTCAAAAAAATCACGTTTGAGTTGCCTCTCCATGACAAGCGGCTCTATACTTCCCATGTCAAGTTCCCCGTTTTTTAGCATTAAAAGGCGTGTCATCGGGTCTGCTATAACATGAAAAGCAATTTTATCAATCTTGGGACGTCCTTCAAAATAGTCATCAAATGCTGAGAGTTCAATGTTTTGAGAAAATTCCAACTGCGTGAGCCTGTAAGGTCCTGTACCGATTGGATGGGTATTAAACGAAGAGTTCATCAGATTTTGTTCATCTTTTAAGATATGCTCTGGAAGGATGCCCATCATCCAAGTCTCTAGCGCTTTAAAATAAGGCTGTTTATAATCAACTTCAACAGTATAATCATCCAAAACTTTTACATCTTTTACAAAACGAAATCCTGAAGAGTATGGGGAAGCTATTTTATCTGAGATGAGTGTTTGGTAGGTAAAAAGAACATCTTTTGCAGAAAAAGGCTTGCCATCATGCCACTTCACTCCCTCACGCAACTCAAAGACAAGTGTTGTATCATCTTTAAAGTAAAACTTTTTTGCCAAATCTCCAATTATCTCTCTGTTGTCTTTATCATACTTTACAAGTCCATTAAATAAAAAGCCAGTAATTTCCGAAGAGGAGGAGTCCGTTGCCAAGATAGGGTTGAGCCTTGATGGATTGGCAGAAGTTGCAAGCTGCAGTGTCGATGCAAAAATATGTGTAAAAAATAGGGATAAAAATAGTAATAATCTCATAATGCTTGAAATTATAGTATAAAAAGTTGTAAGTTGCGTGAGTTTATAAAAAAGAGAGGTTTTACCAAGAGAAAATCTCTTGATAAAAAAGTTGTGAAACGATTAACGTTTTCTAAAGAAACCTTAGTAGAACATAAAATTCCACAAGAATACTAACGTTTTGAGAACTGACGAGAACGACGTGCTTTACGTTTACCTGGTTTCTTACGCTCAACAACACGTGAATCACGAGTCATCATACCTTCAGGTTTTAAGATAGTTTTTAACTCTGGGTTAAAAGCTACAAGCGCACGAGAAATACCATGACGAAGTGCATCAGCTTGACCACCGAAACCACCACCTAAAGTAGTAGCAACGATATCAACGCTCTCATTTTGTTTTGTTAAAACAAGTGGTTGTTTTACACGAAGTTTTTTCGCTTCAAGTCCACCTAACCATGCGTCTAATGAAAGACCATTAATCGTGATTTTACCAGTTCCTGGAGTTAACCATACTTTTGCTACAGACGCTTTACGACGACCAGTTGCGTAGATTTTTTCTGCCATGTAATTACTCCTTACTTAGCTAGTTGCGCTGTGTGAGGATGCTCACTACCAGCGTAAACTTTTAATTTTTTAAGCATTTTAGCACCAAGCTTAGTTTTAGGAAGCATACCACGAGTTGCTAATTTGTATAGTTTCTCAGGATTTTTCTCTAAAAGCTCAGTCATCTTAACACTCTTAGTAGAACCGAAATAACCAGAGTGAGAGAAGTACTCTTTGTTAGCGATTTTTCCAAGACCGTTGAATTTTGCTTTAGAAGCGTTAATGATAACTACATAGTCACCACAGTCAATATTTGGAGTAAAACATGCTTTGTTCTTACCACGAAGTATAGTAGCTACTTCAGTGATCATACGACCAAAAGTTTTACCTTCAGCATCAATCAAAACCCATTTTTGATCGATTTGTTCAGGAGTTGCAATTTTAGTAAATTTCATTCATGAACCTTTCGTAGGAATTTTTATAACAAAAATCATTTGTGAAGGAGATTTGTTTAAGTGGCGAAAGTATATCTGTATAAACTTATAAGAAGCTGAATTTAAGTCATTTATAAGGTTTTTGAGCGCAATCTCATCAATCTCATATGGGAATCTTTTGTAGAAAAAAATTATATCACAAATAACACAATTTTCAGATACTTCGTACTATACTACGTAAAAACAATAATTTTTCTAAAGGAATAAATATTGATGCATAAAAAACATCTTCTTCTGCTCTCTTGCCTTACATTAGGTTCATCACTTCTCTTTGCCCAAAGTTCTCTGCCAAAACAAGCACTTAAAACCAATGGTCAACTTATCTATAATGTCAAACAAAAAGAAGTTGATACTTTAAAAGGAATGCTCAGTGATGGAGAGTTTTTCGGACGTCTTCGAACAAATAACTTCTACTTTGGCTATGACCATGATGATTCTGGGCATGAGAGTACTCTAGTAGGTGCTATCGGAGCAAGTTTTATCTACAGATCAGCTTCTCTACAGGGCTTTGATTTCACACTTGGGCTTTATGGCTCACAAGCCTTTTTCAACAGTGATGATATTCATGATAATGTCAAATATATCAAAGCAGGCAAAGATACTTTTAGCCGTTATAAATATGTTCAAACAGGTTCAAAAACTCTCTATACATTTGGACAGGCCAATCTTAACTACAAATATTCAAAGACAAACTTCACGCTTGGTCGTCAACTTGTTGAGACTTTTTACACAAAAAGTAATGATACCAAGATGATTCCAAACACCTTTGACGGCTTTGTTATCAACTCAAAAGAAGTGACAAAAACAACAGCAAAATTTGCTTACTTAGCAAAACAAAAGCTCCGTGACCATGAAAGTTCACACGCTGTTTTAATGTATGATGACTCCAATGCAGCTAGCTACTCAACATGGACAGCCAATGATGACTCTGCAATGCATAAAGGTCTTAGCTATACAAATCTCATAGCAGCCGGCAAATCAACAGATGCACCACTGATTGTTTTAGATATTACAAATAAATCGGTTAAAAATCTCAAAATCAACTTCTCTTCTTATGTTGTACCATCACTCCTTTCACAAGCGATGGGTGAATTAAATTATAAAATAACTTTGAATGGCTTTAGTATTAGTCCGGGCGTTCGTTACATCCAGCAGTTCGATAATGGAGCAGGAGATGTAGGCGGAGCATCTCTACTTGGAACTGTCAATAGTACAAATCCAGGAGCATATAAAGATCCAAACTCTTTAAATGCACAGATGATAGCAGCACGTCTTGTAACAAAGATAGATGATTATAAAATCAATCTTGGATATACAAATATTTTAGATAAAGCCGACCTTGTAACGCCTTGGAGAGGTTTTCCAACAGCAGGGTATACTCGTTCAATGGGAATCTATAACTGGAGAGCAAATACAAAATCATACCGCATTGAAGTTGTCAAAGGGGCAAATGCAAAAGGTATCTATACAAAACCATTTCTTCAGGCTTCTGTTCTTTATGTAGATAGTGATGAGAACAAAGCGATTTTAGAAGATAGTATGTTTTACTATCTTGGTCTTATACAGAACATTCCATCACTACAGGAAATGCAGTATCGTGTACGCTTAGGATATAGAGACTTTATTAAAGATGCTTCTACAGTCTCCAACTATGCAGATGTTCGACTAGAACTCAACTACCTCTTTTAGGATACGATGTGGAAAAACTTTTTATAATTGCACTTTTTTTTGGCTCACTTTTGTATGCACAAACAGTGACCATTGCACTTGCAGCCAATGTCTCTTATGCGATGGATGAACTTCAAACTGCTTTTTATAAAAAGTATCCTGATACAAAACTTCGTATCATTATCGGTGGTAGTGGCAAACTGAGCGCACAGATAAAAAATGGTGCTCCCTATGATATTTTTATGTCAGCAAATATGCGCTATCCCGAAGCTCTCTACAAAGAAAACATTGCAATTACAAAGCCCCGTATCTATGCACAGGGAGCTTTGGCGATACTGAGCCAAAAACCAAGAGAGCTCACGCAGGGCATCAAAATAGTTGCAGATACAAAGATAAAACGCATCGCCATTGCCAACCCAAAAACTGCTCCCTATGGAAAAGCAGCTATACAAGCACTCAAAAATGCAAAACTCTACCAAAAAATAAAACCAAAACTCATCTTCGGCGAGTCCATTGCGCAAACCGTTACCTATACCATGACAGCAGCAGACCTTGGCTTCATCGCAAAGTCAGCACTCTATTCTCCAAAAATGAAACAATTTAAAAAAGATAAAAACTGGATAGAAGTAGATGCAAATCTCTATACTCCCATCTCTCAAGGTATTGTTATCATAAAACATGGATCAAACAACAATGCAGCAAAAAAATTTTATGACTTTATCTTAAGTAAGGAAGCAAAAAGCATCTTTAAAAAATATGGGTACAATATCCTATGAATAAAATTCGGGTAAAGATAGAGAAGATTGAAAGTAATGGTCAACTCACTATTGTCACATTTAGCTCAAAAGAGCATACACTCAAGATGATGAGCTTGGAACTTGACACAAAGATTGAATATGCAAAAGAGCTTATTGTGACAACGAAAGCAACAAACATCGCGCTTGCAAAAGATTGTAAAGGAGAGTTGAGCTACTCAAATCAACTTCAGGTAAGCATCGATGCTATGGAGATGGGAGAGCTTCTCTGTTCTCTGCAGCTCTCTTTTGAAGACAGACTTTTAGAGTCCATCATCACGGCTGATTCTGCAAAACGTATGAATTTAAAAGTTGGAGATAAGCTAACAGCATTGATAAAATCGAGTGATATTTCCATACTGGAGCCTCTTTCATGAGCTTTGAGCCTTTTATTCTCTCATTTAAACTGGCATCGTTTACTGCACTCATTCTTTTTTGTATCGCCCTGCCCCTTGCGTGGTATCTCTCACAAACCCACTCACGTGCAAAACCTTTCATAGAAGCACTCACAGCTCTGCCTATCGTACTACCTCCATCAGTTCTCGGTTTTTATATTCTCTGGGCACTCTCTTATAACTCTCCCATAGGTGCTTTTTTTGAGGAGACTCTTGGTGTGAAACTGGTCTTTTCCTTTACGGGACTTGTTATTGCAAGCTGTTTTTACTCCCTGCCCTTTATGGTCCAACCATTGCAAAACGGTTTTGAATCGCTCAATAAAAATATGTTAGAAGCAAGCTATATTGCAGGAAAAAGCAGACTCACAACCCTTTTTCGTGTCGCTCTGCCAAATATGAAACCAGCCCTTATCACTGCCATTATCATCACTTTTGCTCATACAGTTGGTGAGTTTGGTGTTGTGTTAATGGTAGGTGGCAGTATTCCAGGTGAGACTAAAGTAGCATCAGTGGCTATCTATGAGATGGTCGAGATTATGGACTATAGTGCAGCACATATCTACAGTGCCATTATGCTTGGAATCTCCTTTGTTGTCCTACTAAGCGTTTATATCTTTAATGCACGCCAGAGCAAAAGGTTTGGACTATGATAAAGCTCAACATTACAAAAGAGCTTCACGGTGCAAACGGAGCGATGCAGCTTGCACTGAATACCAGTATAGAAGAGGGAGAATTTGTAGCACTCAGTGGAAAAAGTGGTAGTGGAAAAACAACCCTGCTTCGTATACTTGCAGGGCTTGAAGATGCACAAGGTGAGATATCTGTGGCAGACAAGGTATGGCTTCACACAGACAAATCACTTCCCCCGCAAGAAAGAGAGATAGGCTTTGTTTTTCAGGAGTACGCCCTCTTTGGCAATATGACGATAGAGCAAAATCTTCTCTATGTGGCAAAAGATACAAAACTTGCCAATCATCTTCTTGAAATTACAGAACTAAAAGAGATGAAAAAACGCTATCCTCATGCACTCAGTGGTGGGCAAAAGCAGCGAGTAAGTATCTGTAGAGCTTTAATGAAACGACCAAAAATTCTTCTGCTTGATGAACCACTCTCTGCATTAGACAGTGCAATGCGAATAAAACTCCAAAATGAACTACTTACTCTGCATAAAGAGTTTCAGACAACAACCATTATGGTAAGTCATGACCCAAGCGAGATCTACCGTCTGGCCTCACGTGTTCTGGTTTTAGATAATGGCAAAATAATCAATGACGGAAAACCAACTGATGTACTCTTAAAAAGACAAGGGAGTCAGAAATTCACATTTCAAGGTGAACTCTTAGAGATAAAAAAAGTAGATGTTATCTTTATCGCTGTTGTTGCCATTGGTCAGCAGCTTGTTGAAGTTGTCGTCAGTTCTGAGGAGGCAACAAACTTGCAAACAGGGCAAACTGTCCGATTAAGTACAAAAGCATTTGTGCCTACAATTACCCATAAATAATAAAATTTCTACCCCCCCCCATTTTTAAAAATAAATTAATATAACAAGTGCTATCCTCTTAGATATAGTTATAGGAAATGTAATGATGTCTGCAAAATATTGGGAAATTTTAATCGTTGATGATGATGTTTCTGTGCATAATGTGATTAAAAAAGAACTGCAAAATATTTCAATTCAAAATAAACCTGTCAAAATTCTCCATGCACACAATGCCCAAGAAGCCAAAGAGCTCTTAAAAGACAACTCCGATACCTCCCTTGCTTTTATAGACATATCTATGGAAACGCCTGATGCCGGACTGAGGCTTGTTGAACATATAAGAAATGTTCTGCACAACAGCAACATAAGAATTATTATGATAGACAGCGGGAATTCTCCTGTTCCTGCAAATAAGATTTTTGATCTTTATGATATTAACGGTTACAAAGAGAGAGCCGAGATACTGAGTGACAAATTCTATCTGATTATCAGAACTGCCCTTAAACAGTATGAACAGTACAAAGAGATAAAATCCAGCAGAGATGAAATCTATAAAAAGATGACGACCAATAATGTAACCCATCTTCCAAACAGAATCAAACTCTCAGAATATCTGGACACAATGGGAGAAAAATCTCTTATACTCATCAATATAGACGACTTCAGTCTCATCAATGAGCATAGCGGGTTTGACTTTGGCAATGAAGTACTGCGTGCTTTTGCAAAATTTTTGGAGAAAAAATATGACAGATATGCCCAGATTTTTCATCTGCACTCCGACAATTTCGCACTCTTGTGTGTCAAACTCGAAAATGAGACAACCGAAGAGAATATTTTACGCATCAAAGACGATATTGCAAAATATGTTTTTAACGTCAACGGTATAAAAACACGTCTGACAGCAAGTATAGGCATTGCACTGTACGAACGCGGAAACATCATCCAAAAAGCGGAGTTTGCCCTCAAAGAGGCACGCCGTTACGGCAAGAACAGTATTCAAAAATATACAGATGATTTGAACATACTCCGGACGATTCATGCCAATTCACTATGGAGTACAAGGGTACGCGATGCCCTGCTCAACCATAAAATGCATACCTATTTTCAACCTATTTTAGAAGTAAAAACCGGTAAAATCATTAAATACGAAGCCCTTGTCAGACTGGAATATGAAAATGAGATCTACTCCCCTTTTCATTTTTTGGATGCGGCACTCTACAGCGGACAGATATTTAAAATATTTCAGTTTGTCTTGGAAGAGGCCTGCAAAAAGGCTGTCCAAAGCACTTACTTTTTTACGGTAAATATTAGCCAGTATGATATACAATACCCTGATTTTTTACAAACTGCAAAAAGAATACTCAAAAAGTACAATCTGCCACACTCCAGAATAACATTTGAAATTCTCGAAAATGACAGTATTGCCCACAATAAAAATATTCAAGCACTTTTAAATGAACTCCATGCAGAGGGCTTTCGGCTTGCCATAGATGACTTTGGTGCCCAGTGTTCAAACTTTGGACAGCTCAACAACCTGCCCATAGATTTCATTAAAATTGACGGAGCCTACATCAAAAATATCGTAACAGATGAAAATTCTCAGATAGTCACGACTACCATTATTGACTTTGCCCACAAAAAAGGGATTCCAGTTATTGCAGAATATGTATGCTCCAAAGAGGTGTATGATTATGTAAAAGCTTTGGGCGTTGATTTTGTGCAAGGCTATGAAATAGCAGAGCCTCAACCTCAATTATAAAGAGACTTTGACAAGCCTAACAGTATCTTCTAAGAGATAACACAAATAACCCTCTACTTTTGCACCGGTGATACTTTTAACTGCATGCACATAAGAGTAAACCTGTTTTTTATACTCTTCATGCGCTTTGTAAGAGCTTTTGTAATCCACGACAATATAGCTTCTATCCTCTTTAGCTATAAGCAGATCAATATAACGCAAGCTCTTTTTATAACGGAGTGGCTTCTCTTTTTTATATGTTGCATTCTCTAACAAAGAGAGAAACTCCCTATGTTCTAAAAGTCGCTCTATTCGATTACAGATATCTTCTATCTCTTCTTGTGTCAAGATAAAACCATACTTATTTGTCAGCATCACTTTTGCAGCTTTGAGGGCATCATGACTAAACTCCCAAAGCATCTCCAAGGTGTAGTGCAGTGCTATACCAAAATTGATAGCATGCAAATCCTCTTCTTGAACATTTTCAGCTGCTAAGATTTCACTCTGTGTTCCATAGTAAAGATTTTCATACTTGAGTTTAACAGGAACTTTTTTTATCTCTTTATGTTCTTGTTTGACTGCAAGCTTTCCAAAACTTCCAATCTCCAAGCCTAAAATATCAAACATAGATTTTTCACTCTTTTTAATAATGAACAGATGTTCTTTGGCTCGAGTAAAGGCAACATACAGAGCATTGAGACTATCTTCAGTTACCAGTGCTTTCTCTTTTTGCACGGCATCTGCATAGGCTCTATCAATTGCATCACGACCTGCTGTACGCAGATATATATTTTCTAAGCGAATACCATCATACTCATAGATAATACTCTCTCTTGCAGATGGTGCCTGCTTGAGCCTATCCATTACAATAACATGTTTATACTCCAAACCCTTGGACTTATGTACTGTAAGTACTCGAACACCGCTTACGTCTGAAGCCGCAGCACTTGCATCAAGACGTTCATATTCAAAGATAAGTGCATCTATATCATTATAATTCTCTATAGCACTTAAAAAACGAATCGTATGAAAATCATCACTAAAGAGTCCATACTTCTCAATACAGTTTTTGACAATATCAAAGAGTCTGATACTGTTGAGATCAGGGAGGGCAATATTTTTACTCTCTTGGTCAATCAGAGCGAAAAAGTTCTCTTTGTAAATATTCTCTTTAAAATAGAGATATTTCAGATACTCCAAAATCGCCTTGATACTGCGCTGATTTATCAGTTTCGTTGTAGTCTCTGTTACAACCTCTATCTGCTTCTCCTGAAGGAGGTTTTTTATCATCTCTCCATCGCCATTTGTTGCACAGAGCAGTGCGATATCATCATGATTTGCGCCTAAGTCTATCAGTTTTTGGACCTGCATAAGCGTCTCTTCTAGCAGTTCATCATTTTGCACAACCTCTACATAACCATCATCGGCACCACAACGGACAAGCTGAGGCGTATAGTTTTTGATTTTGTCACTAAAAGTATGATTGACAAATTCAATGACCTCTTTTTGTGAGCGATAGTTTGTCAGTAGTTTTTCAACTTCCGTGCCATTTTCTCGTGCCACTTCACCAAAAAGCGCGGAAACACCACCACGAAAACGGTAGATAGACTGTTTAACATCCCCTACAAAAAAGAAGCTCCCCTCTTCAAAGATGCCACTTCCTGCAGTTATCTCACGGATAAGTGGTTTTAAAATTTTATACTGCAGTATACTTGTATCTTGAAACTCATCAAGTAGCATATGTTCAATCGTACTATCAAGTCGAAAATAGAGAAATTCACTCTCATCCAAACGATGTAAAATCGTATAGACCAGCTTTGTAACATCGGAAAATCCAAGCTCACTCTCTTCTACATAGAGTGCCTTTTTTGCTTTTTTGTAAATTGCTGTCAGCTCACGCAAAGCAGCAAAGAAGTTTTGCTCTTTAGCTCTGTTATACTCACGCATAGCCTCTTGTATACTGCGTAATGCGATATCCATCTCAGGAGTGTAACACTTTTTAAAAACCCAGTACTCAAGACTCTCTTTACTGATCCAGGTCTTTGACCTCAGTTCCTCAAAGCTCTCTACATCCACTGCCTTTTTCAGTGTTGCCGATGCACCTTGACAATTATTGACAATGACTTGCAGACTTTTGAGTGCTTGCATCGCTTCTGTCTCATACACACTGAATGGCTGTTTCGTAAAGAGAAGATGCTCCAACTCTTCTTCTTTTTCATAAAACTCATCCAAAAGTGTAAAGATATCACTCACTCTCTTTTTAGATTCCAAAGCAAGTGAGATGAGCATCTCTTTTTTTCCTGCGACACTCACCTCTTTTAAAAATCGTGAAAGCAGTTTTATCTCATGCTGCGTGGCATGTGTAGTGAAATCCGGCATCAATGAGACATAGAGAGAAAATTTGCGCAGAATTTGCGTAAAAAAACTGTCAATGGTCATTATCTTTGTATGGGCATTCAGAAAGGTCGCTAAAACTTTTTTTCTCTGCTCTAAAATTGCCTCACGTGAGAGTCCTGTAACTTTTACGATCTCATCAAGCTCATCTCTTGTCTCTAAAGACTCCAGTGTTTCCACTATCCTCTCACTCATCTCAGAAGCTGCTTTGTTTGTAAAAGTTAGGGCTAAAATCTTTGATGCATCTGCACCTCTAAAAAGTAGGGAGAGATAGCGTACAACGAGCATAAATGTCTTTCCGCTTCCTGCACTCGCTTCATATGCCAGATTATTAACAAATGCCATCAATCTCTCCCACACAGCATAACATAAGGACAGAATTGACACGCTTTTGTATCTTGCGTCAGAGCAAAATCGACCTCTTCTATTGAAAGCAAATCAGCAATATGTGACTGTAACAGTGCCAGTTTCTCTTCTAAAAAAGGTTCTTGTACAATACGCCCCTCTTTTAAATCATAAAATCCACACTCCGAAACATTGCCAAGTCCACCTGCTAAAATATAATAAAACTCTAACTGAAAATCAGTTGCTTCAGCTACACTGTTTTTATTATATAGCGTATAAGATCCTGTCTTATAATCAAGTACACTGATGCTACTCTCTTTTTTATCTACACGATCTATTTTTCCCTGCAACATCATACCGTGATAGGGAGCTTTTAGACTTTTTTCACAGGCCACAACTTGCCATCCTTCATGAAAACGCGCTATCTCATTCTCACAAAAGCTTTGAAGTTCTCTCTTCTTAAGAGAAATAAGATAGGCTTCCAACTCACTTGGACCTTTGACAGCCTCTAGCTCTTTTTCTAAATCATGTTGTAGGGATTTGATATCGTAATAGTGATTTTTTTTACGGTAGAGGTTCTGTAGAGCTTTATGAATATCATTTCCTATTGCATACTCTTGTGGCATATCTCGTGGGATCTCATGCTCTTTGAAGTGTTTTATATAATGGTAGTAATATTTTCGTTTGCACGTTAAAAATGTCTTCAAACGTGATGCTGAGAGTTCAATATCTTTAAAACTATAAGGCTCTACTATCTCCTTTTGCAACGGAACTCTTTTTTTACTTTTTTTAAAAAGTATCTTTGCATACTCTGACTCTTCTATGGTCTGGCTTACTTTTATACCAAGCTCTTTTAAAAAACGTGAAGGTCGATTCTCACTAGAGGCTACATACGATATAGCTACCTCTTTTGAATGCAGCATCAACATCTCATAGTAATGTTTTTGCAGATTCTCCCTCTCTTGCATCGTAGGCAGTCCTGCCATCTCACGCAGCTTTGTATTTAAAAACATATCTTTGGAGCTTCGTTTTGGAACATTACTTTCATCAAAATCGATGATAATAACAGCATCAAAAACAACACTCCGAGTCTCTAACACTCCCATAACGGTAATCTTCCCACCATAAACATCATCCAGTGTACGATTTGCCATTCTCTGCATAAAAAGATTGAGTGCCGAGCGAAAATTCATCTCACGTAAATATGGAAGAATTTTACGAAAAGTATAAAGCTCTTCTTGAAATATCTTCTGCTCTTCCTTGTTGGTGATGAGAGACTGCACTGCTTCCATAATATCCATAAAATCCACATGCTGCATGCTCTTTTTGTAATGCTGCTGCAAAAGCATATACAGAGCATCTCCCTCACGCTCCAAACGATAGATATTCTCATAGGTCACATCATCCAAAAGCATGCTTGCAGCATGGAGTTTTTTATAGATTTGGCTCTCTTTGAAGCTTCTTCCCATTGCAAAGTTGAGATTTGATTTCTCATCAAAACTTCTGATACTTTTTGCACGCTGTTCATTTGGCAAAATAACGGCTATCTTCTCAGGATCATACCCTTTTTCTACAAACTCATAAATCTTCTGCTTGATAAAAGCAATCTGTAAAATCGGCTCACTAAAGCTCACGCAGCTTATTTTACTCTCTTTACCTACAGCTTCTTTAGAAACACTCTCTTTTAAGTTAAGTGACAAAGTATATCTATAACCTGTTTCTATATCAAAGCCTAACTCACGTAGTTTATTCTGCATTTTTGTATTAAAGCGTGTTGCGTGAAAATGCAGTAGTATATCAGAGTACTCTGTGGCTTCACGCAGCAGCTGCAGTTCAAAACTTGTCAAATACCCCTCTAGAACAATCTCTACTTTTGCGTGTTCTTTAAGATAGTTATAGTTAAGTTCATAGAGTTTTGGAAGGTAAATTCTATCAAGTAGTTTTTTCTCTTTACAAAGTTGTCCGTAACGCCGATACAGTTCTTCTAAAATAGTTATATGCTCTTCATACTCAGCATATACATCAGCATCTTTCAATACATTGATGTCATATAATTCAGCACTGAGCTCTTCAAAAAATTTAAATATATAAGAGGAGTTTTTTGTAAAGGTAAAGAAATTTCTCTCTATTTGAAGATTGGAAAAGTTTTCAAAGTTGGAAGCTTCTAGTAAAAGAAGGATTCGAGTATCATCATCTATAAAGCTCTGTCCTTGTACAAGGCAGAGCTTTGTAATGAATTCACTCATAGTGATGTAGTTTGGCAGAAAAAGCGTCTCTTCTTCTACTGTTAACTGTCTCTGCCTAATTGCTCGAGCAGAGGGAAGAACTATCAGTGAATCATCCATTATTCAAATTCAAAAGCCTCTTTGATACGTGTATCTGCTTTCATATTTAAAAATCGATAGTCATCACCTACTTTAATTTTTGCTATGATATTCCAAACACCGACTTTTGGGAACTTTGCACCACTAAATGTATAGATACCATTCTCAACTTTTGGATTGTCAAGCTTTTGATCAAACTCACTTGTCTCCGGACGAGAGATAGCAATGATAAGTTCTGCATTATTGACAGGCTTGCCCTCTATATCCACTACACTGTACTTTATCTCCGGTGATTCACCACCGATAGACTCCGTTATGTAGCTAACTTTATATTTTTTATCAAAATGCATCCTTGCCTTGATTAAATCATTTGCTTTTGCATCCGCATCTTGATAATTCGTCATATATGCATCACTGCTTTGAATATTAGCTTTGCTTGTTACCATAACAGTAGCAACACAAAAACCAAATACAAGCGTTATAGATATACCAATAACATAGGGCCAAATTCTGCCACTACTCTGTTTCTTGCTCATTCTTATGCCTCATTTTATATATTTTTCTTTTAATTAACATTACTATAGCATATAAAACAAAACCGTAGAAAAACAGCTTCACCCAGAAGAGTGCTTCTTGATTGGCATCACCTGGATCATTTTCTAAAACAACCCCTTTTGCAGTTGCAATTTGATGTGCAATATCAAGATAACCGTTATACATGGAACCTGCATATTTTCCTACAACCTGTTCTTTTTTTGCTTTTTGTGCCAAGAGAGGTAAAATGGTACCTCCATAATCTTTTCGCATTTCATTAAATGTCTCAAAACTTTTCGCATAAACCATCGCCATTATAAAAGCCTGGACCGGTGATGCAACAGGGCTTAGTACCTGTTTTCTGTTAAAATATTTATATAAAGATGTATCGTTTGTTTCGATATCCACCTCTTTATCCATCTCTGAAAAAGTTAAAAGCACCGTTGGTTCTTGAAACTGTGCCAATAGTTCTCTTTCATACTCAAGCATACTTTTGCCCTGCGGTAACTCTCTTAACATAAGAAGACGTAGTGAAATACCTGTTTTTTGATAGAGTTCGCTTCCGAGTTTTTCTATCTGTGCAGCAAATGCTTTACGATGAACAATTTCATCTTTATATAAATACTCAGCTAATAATTGTGTTTGAAAAAATATGATGAAGATGAGGGCATAAAGCCCTCTAGTTAAAAATCTCAAAGAATTCTAACCTACAAATAGATGATTCGGTGTTACTACCGCCCAAAGAGTATATGCAGCCATAAGAACTAGGCCCCATCCAATAATTTTATCCATCTTATACTCCTTATTTCACATCTACAATATGCTTAGCATTATCCGTGCTAATCATTTTAATTGATTTTTCATTCTCAATCTTGTAAAAGTTTTCTGCATTTGCATTTTGAACACCTAGTGCTTGCACAGTCAAAAATGCAAGAATACTAAGTAACAATACAGTCGCAATTAACATTCCAGTTATACCATCAAGAGCGAAAACACTTCTATTTTCATTCATGCTACTCTCCTTTACTTAAGCTAATGATATAAGCAGCAGCTGCTTCTTTTTGTTTAGCGTTAAGTCTATCAAATGCTGGCATTTTACCGATAACACCTTTTTTACCATGTGTTAATACATTAGTAATAAGTGCCGGTGTAAACTCAGCAATATTTGGAGCTACATACTCCATACCTTTTCCATCTGGTCCGTGACAAGAAGCACAAGTGTTAGCAAATACTTTCGCACCCGCTTCATTACCTTTCATTCCATTTGCAACATACTCAGCAACTGCATCAATCTCAGTATCTGTGATAAGTGCACCTGTTTCAGCATTGAAAAGACCGTTACGATCCGGCATTGGCATTTCAGTACCTAAAAGTTTGTTATTTGAACCATTTTCAATAACACCTTTAACTGTCTTAGCTTCAAGTCTAACATTTAAGTTAGCCGCTTTTCCATCAATACCATCAGCAGCAATACCGTGACATACTTTACATTCAGCTAAGAATACAGATTCACCCATCTCAACAAGTCTGTCTCCATGAATGTTAGCATACTCTTTTTCGAATTTTGCATTCTTTTCTGCAACTTCTTCATTGTATTGGCCGATTTGAGAAAATGCATTTACTGGATATCCAATTGTAAAGTACCACATACCCCAAATCATAGTACCTAAGAACATAACTGCCCAACCAAACGGTACTGGATTTTTATATTCACCTATGTTGTCCCAAGACTCATCAGCAAGCTCACCAGTAGCCTGGTCAGTTTGCATTTGACGAACATACTTGATTACAACAAAAACTGTAATAATTACAAGAGCAACAGCCCCTGCAACCGCAAGCATATTGACGATATCACCATTTAAACCACCTTTACTCATGCCAACAGATAAATATGTCGCACCAAGCATAGCAGCTGTAATGATAATTCCCCAAAGATAAAGCTTATTCATATATCTCTCCTAATTTTCTTTATCACGCGATAGAGGTTTAACCGGAGTAGAACCTATATCGTCATTGAGTGCCATATTGCTATACTCTTCATAGTCATGACCCTCTGCATCTCTTTTCTTTGTATATAAATGGTATATATATCCATATAGCACTACAACAAGAAATACTGTTAATGCAAAGTAACCATACGCACTTAGTTCAGCAATATTCACTTTTTACCTCTTACTTCAGACTGTTTAAGTATGCAATAAGTGCAACGATTTCTGGAATTTCCCCACGTGCAACTGCATCTTTAACATCTTGGTCTTTCATATCTGCAGCAACTTTTTTAGCTTCTTCTAAAGCTAAAGCATGAGCTTCTGCAACTGATTTACCCATTTTAACAACTTTAGTTGACCCATCTTTCATAGGAACTGGTTTGTTATATGGTACTGAGAAGAACTGTGCAACTGTTAATTGCTCAGCATAAGCAGTATCTATATCAGCTTTGTTTGTAAACATCCAGTTATATGCAGGCATGATCGAACCTGGTACAACAGCAGCAGGATTTTTCATGTGATTCTCATGCCAGTCAGTAGTTCTGTAGTTACCAACACGCATTAAATCCGGACCAGTTCTTTTAGATCCCCAAAGGAATGGTCTGTCATATGCATACTCTCCACTTAAAGAGTAGTGACCATAACGGTCAGTCTCTGATTTAAACGGACGAATTAGCTGTGAGTGACATGCATTACAGCTGTTCTTGATATAAACGTTACGACCAGCTAACTCTAATGTAGAGTATGGAGCCGTTCCGATTACAGGACGAGAAGCTTGAGCAAAGTTTGGAAGAATTTCAATCAAACCTGCAAAAGCAATTGTAACAAATACACCTACCGCAAAAAAGAACGGGTGTTTTTCTAACCAATGAAACATATTATTATCCTCCCTCTCTTATGCGCCCATAGGCGATTGATTTAAACGCTCTGCATCTACTTCTTTGTCCGATGTCCAAGTTTTGTAGATATTGTAAGCGAAAAGTAAGAAACCTACTAAGTATAATAGACCACCTACACCACGAATAGCATAGTAAGGATGAAGTACTGTTACTGTATCGATGAATGAGTAAGCTAAGTTACCGAACTCATCATGAGCACGCCACATCATACCTTGTGTAATACCTGCAATCCACATAGAAGTGAAGTATAAAACAACACCTAAAGTCTGAATCCAGAATTGTGCAGCCATTAAGCTCTTAGAATAGATTTCACGTTTGAATACACGTGGAGCCATATGGTAAAGTGCAGCCATAATCATGAATCCAACCCAACCAAGAACACCATCGTGAACGTGACCAACAATCCAGTCAGTGAAGTGAGCGATCGCATTAACAGATTTGATAGCTTGGATAGGACCTTCTAATGTAGAGAACATGTAGAATGTAGAACCAAGAACCATAAACTTAATTAATGGAGATGCTGCAACTTGTTGCCACTCACCCTTCATTGTAAGAAGCATATTGATCGCTGAACCCCATGAAGGCAAGATAAGGATTACTGAGAAGATAGAACCCATAGTCTGCATCCAGTCAGGAACAGTTGAATAAAGAAGGTGGTGACCACCAGCCCATAAGTAAACGAACATTAATCCCCAGAAAGAAAGAAGTGATAATTTATAAGAATAAATTGCCTGACCTGATTCTTTTGGTAGGAAATAATAAATCATAGCAACGATAGGAACAGTAAAACCGAATGCAACTGCATTGTGTCCATACCACCATTGTACAAGGGCATCATTTGTACCAGCATACATAGATACAGAGTGCCACCAGTTACCAATAGCAGTCTCACCAGCAGGTGATGTTGCAAGCATAGTTGGAACTTCCATATTATTGAAAAGGTAAAGCATAGCTATACCGAGGAATGTAGCAATGTAATACCAAACTGAGATATATAATGACTTCTCACGGCGAATACCGATAAGACCAAAAATACTCATACCGAACAGTACCCATACAACAACGATAGCGATATCGATAGGCCATTCAAATTCAGCATACTCTTTTGAAGTAGTTACACCTGCAAAAAGTGATACAACAACTGCTGCAACACCTACAATGTATAACCAAAAGTGCAACTTACCAATAAACATCAACAAGCCTGATTCTGCCATTGACACTTTTAGTACACGCTGACCAACATAATACCAAGTAGCAAAAATACCACTTAATGTAAAACCAAAAATTACCGCATCTGTGTGCAGTGGACGAAGACGACTGAAGTTTGTGTATTCAGCTAAACCTGAACCTAGAATTGTATTAACACTAGGGAAAGCAAGTTCAAAAGCTAAAATTACACCGATGAGCATACCTACTATTCCTAAAATAATAGTAGTAAGCATAAACATCTTTGCAACCGTATAGTCGTACTCTAATGGACGATTCTCCATATATAGCCTCCTTAAGATTCAAAGCAATAAGCCTCATAAGTGCATAAATACACCTATCAAACTAATCAACACTTGTATATTAGCAAGCTATATGTTTAAAGAATCTTAATTTAAAGAGAAATTGCTAGAAAATTTATCTTTTTGTTTAGTTTTGGAATTTTATGTACATTTAAGATACTGCAGTTTTATCGTCAAATTAAGCAACACTTATGCTGTTGCTTAATTATCTCTTGATAAGAGAAAGAAATTCAGAGAAGATATATGCACTCTCTTTTGGTCCAGGAGAGGCTTCCGGGTGATGCTGAACAGAGAAAATTGGCTCATCTTTGTACTTTAAGCCCTCGATTGTATTGTCAAAAAGATTGACATGTGTTACTTCAGCAATCTCTGTAATATTATCTGGGACATTATAGTTATGGTTTTGTGCAGTGATCTCTACAAGTCCTGTTTTTTCATTTTTAACAGGATGGTTTCCACCATGATGACCAAATTTAAGTTTAAATGTATCATATCCGTGAGAGATTGAAAGGAGCTGATGTCCAAGACAGATACCAAACATCGGCACTTTTGCATCAATAAGCTTTTTAATCTGCTCTTGCTCACGCTTGAGAACAAGTGGATCACCCGGTCCATTTGATAAAAAGACGCCATCAATGAGTTTATTGTTGTATTTTTCAATCAAATCCTCTGCAATAAAATCATTTGGAACAACTTCTACATCGATTTTTGCATTCACAAGCTCGTTTAAAATGTTACGCTTCACACCAAAATCGATAACGACAATCTTTGCTTCCGGACTTGGTGCTTTGTCATACTCAAAAGCTCTGTAGTTGTATGTACTAGAAGTGTGCTTATACGCCTCTTTTGTACTTACCTTTTCGATGTAGTTAATATCTTCGATACGAGGAGAGTTCTCAAGAATCTTTTTAAGTTCCTCTTTGTCACTTATTTCAGTAGATGCTATCATCATCATAGCACCTTCACTACGTAGCATCTTTGTGAGATAACGTGTATCGATATCACAAATTCCCATCACATCATATTTTTTCAAAAAATTTGTAAGCGAATCCTCTGCTCTAAAGTTAGAATAACGCTTTTGATAACGGCGAACAATCATTCCTTTTGCATGTGCTGCAAGAGATTCCATATCTTCATCATTAACACCGACATTCCCTATCTCTGGCATTGTAAAAGTTACAAACTGCCCCGCATAAGATGGGTCACTCATAATCTCCTGATATCCTGTCATCGAAGTATTAAAAACTATCTCACCGACTTCTGTCTTATTGGCACCAAAACTTGATGCTTCCAAAAAAGTACCATTTTCCAAATATATCCAAGCTTTTTTTAGTGACTCCATACTTACTCCATTCCTCTTTTGCTCAACTCTTCACGGTAGAGTTTTTCATATAAAATTTCGAACTCATCAGTACCGGGAATAAACTTTCTTTTGTATGAACGAATTTTCTCCATTACCGCATCTTCAATCTCAGAAGTATCTGCCAAAAATGATGTGATAGCATTAAAAATGATATTTTTCACACGGTTTTCATTCACATCGAAATGGATAAGATCCTCTTCATAAAGCTCATCTAAAACCTTATGTGCAATATCTGAAAAACGCTCTTCATAATCCAAAATAACATCAAATTCAGGTGCCAATTTTTTCTTTATCATAAAGAAAAGCTGACGCTCATCAGCAAGCATAAACTCTATCTCTTCCTCATTCTCTTCGAGGTACTCATTTACTTTCTCTTCTAAAGCCATCTCTTTTTTTACACTCTCTTGGAGTATTTTTTCTGCTTCATGTGCAACAGGTTCAAGTCCACGTGTTAGAGTAACGGCACCACTTTTTGCTAAGTCGATAGATATTTTATTGGATATATGGGGAATAGTTTTTAATGATATTTTCATGATGGCGACCCTACTTATTTATTTAAATTCAGACATTTTACAATAAATAAGGTAAAAATCTTATTAGAGTGAAATTATTTAGAAAGTAAGAGCGTTAGTTCCGAAGCTTTTTTTGCATTCATTTTCGTTAAAATCTTACCGACTATCTTTGGTTTGAGCGACTGTAAAATAGCTGCTGCTTCATTTGTCTCCATATCTGAGAGTATATTTGCAGCAGATGCCGGTTTCATTTTTGCAAATGTTTGCGCAATTTTACTCATTTTCGTCGACTTTACCTCTTCTAAAATCTTTTTATTCCGTGCGAGCATTTTTTTAACAGAGGCTTCTTTTTGCGTTATTTCTGCTAATTTTTTATTAACTTGCTCTTCTTGTAAGGAGAGCTTCTGTTCTTTTTGTTTGAGTAGCTCTTCAGTTGCTGTTTTTAGAGCCTGAAGAGACTGTTTTTGCTCATCTATACGCTCTAACTCTACTAAAAGTTCACTCTTTCTCTCTTTAAAAATCTCGGTACATTCAAAAAGTTTATCACTTGTTTGCAGGGCAAAAAGAAAATTTTGTGTAAAAAGAAGCAGCAGTAACCATCGTATCATGAAGCTTGCCTTATAATATTTGTTTTTTTGGAGTATGTCATCAGTGCCACTTCATCCAAATCTTTTGTCTCTTGTAGCTTTTTGGCTTGCAGCATTTTCTCTATCTCTTGAAGCTCTAAGTAGTTAAACTTTTCATACTCTATCATATCACGCTTGAGCTGCTCTTTTGCCTCTAAAAGCTCTTTTTGTGCATACTCTACCCAGGATTCATTATGAGAAATAACTGCTCTTTGTGAGTCTAAAAGTGTTCTGTTTGCCAAAAAATCGGATATGATACCCTGCTGTGGTGCAGGAATATTTTGCAGTTCTGCCAAAGACTCACGCAGAGCCTCTTTGGCATTAAAAAGGTTTTTATTTGCATTTTGCACGACTCGCTCACTCTTTTGCATTGCATTTTTCTTTAAACTGACCAAAGCGCTAAAACGAGTCTTCATGCTTTTATTTCCTTGATTTAGAGGATTATCGTATCATCTCTCTCTGGTGATGTTGAGATAATACCAACCTTCGTCTGACTAATCTCTTCGATAAGTTTAACATATTCTTGTGCACTCTGCGGTAAATCTTCAAATTTTCGGACTCCTACAGAGTTATCCCAACCTTTGAAAGTCTTGTAAATCGGTTTTACATTTTCCAAATCTACAGGAAGATAATCAATCGTCTTACCATTGTACTCATAGGCAACACAAACTTTTACCTCATCAAAACCGTCAAGAACATCAAGCTTCATCAACGCCAACTCATCACAACCATTTAGACGGCTTGCATAACGCGTTGCAATTGCATCAAACCAACCACATCTTCGTGCACGACCTGTTGTTGTTCCAAACTCATGTCCCTGTTCACCAAGACGCTTGCCATCTTCACCTAAATCTTCTGATGGAAATGGTCCGTTACCAACACGTGTACAGTACGCTTTTACAATCCCTGTCACTTTCCCAATGTCTTTAGGATTGAGTCCAAGACCTGTACATGCTCCGGCACTTACAGTTGAACTTGAAGTTACATACGGGTACGTTCCATGATCAATATCAAGCATTGTTCCCTGTGCACCCTCAAGCAAAACACGCTTCCCTTCAGCATCAAGTGCACGCCATACCATCTGTGTCGTATCTGTGATGAATGGAGCAAGTTTCTCTTTATATCCATTAAGCTCTGCTAAAAGTTCCTCTTTTGTTGGAGCATGCAGATCCATAACATCAAAAATAGGCTTGTTTTGCTCAAAATAGTCCAAAATTGTCTGACAAAGTTTTTCAGGATTTAAAAGTTCTCCTACACGATGCCCAATACGGTTTATCTTATCAGAATATGCAGGCCCGATACCTTTTCCCGTTGTACCGATTGCTTTGTCACCTTTAAGGCGCTCTTTTGCCTGATCAATCGCAGCATGGTAAGAAAGATTTAGATGGGCCTTGTCAGAGATATAAAGACGCCCTTCAAGATTTTCAAACTGCTCCATCTCTTTAATGATAGATGACGGAGAGAGTACCACACCGTTTCCTACTACATTGATAGCTTTAGGGTTAAGTACACCAGAAGGGATAAGATGCAGTGCATATTTAACACCATCTACCCAGATAGTGTGTCCTGCATTGTGTCCTCCCTGGCTTCTACATACCATATCGTATTCAAGTGCCAGTTTATCTACAATCTTTCCTTTACCTTCGTCTCCCCATTGGATTCCAACGATTACATCTGCTTGATTTCTACTCATCTCTTACTTTTCCTCTTTCTCTAATGCTTCACATAAAGCATCTGTATATATTGCAAACCCGACCGATGTCAGCTCACCATTTTTATATCTTCCACCACGTGCATAGACTTCATTCTCTACGATTGAACGAAAATAGAGCTCATCATAATAGAGCATTTTTGCATAGTACATCGGTGCAAGGACTGCATTATCACACTGCATCTGCTCACACAGCTCTTTCATCTTTAGAAGCTCATCTGCTATCGCTTTTGGTGCGATTGCCATTACCTCATCTACCTGCTCAATATACTGCAGATAAACAAGCTTTGTAAGCCACTCCTCTTTAAGGTTGATAAACTTATCTATATTAATATGTCTAAAATCATCAATCTCTAACGCATCAAACATCTCCACTAAAAGCTGTGGTATCTTCATATTTGAGATTTGAATTAAAGATTTTACTTCTAGTTTTTCAAAAATCTCTACCGTGAGGTTCATGACAGAAGAGAGATTTTTCTCTCCCATAAACTCAACACCGACTTGATATTGTTCCGTTGTCGGATAGGTAAAGACCGGCTGAATATAGAACCACTTCTTCTCTTTAGTATTATGTCCCAAACGCTTCTCAATAATGCGTACAACATCTATTGTAGAGTCCGCTCTGAGTGAAAGTGCATTGTTTTTCTCATCATTGATGCGGATAAGTTCACGCTCATCAGCGATGGATTTGTGTTGATGATATGAAAAAATCGGTGTTACAATCTCTTCATATCCATTTGCATCCAAAATCTCACTGGCAACCTGCTCAATATGGCGTTTGAGTTTTGCACTCTTACCAAAGTAGAGCTTTGAACCGTTTGGAATTTCGTGTTCTAGTATCATTTATATCTCTTTTTTTTCTAGTGCAGTTTTAAAGTAGGTCTCATTGTATACTTTTGATGCAAGACCTGTATACTCCAAACGTCCCATACGGTGGAGTATCAACTCTATTGCATTCACAACCCAGATAGACTCATACGGAGCAATGAGTCCCATCTGGTTAATACGGAAGATTTTTCCTTTGAGATGGTCTTGTCCACCTGCAACATTCACACCATACTCCTCTTTTAAAGCTGAGCGGATTTTAGATGCATCTTTATCATCGATTGTCGTCATACTCTTTGCAGGTGCTTTTGGATAAGAGTGCAGACCAATTGCTTCGAGTGCCGCTCTTGTTGCTTTTGCACGTCTGGCAGTATTACAGTAAAGCACACCAAAGCCACCCTCATTTTTAATTGTCTCTAAAACTTCTAAAAGACCAATAATAAGCGTTGTAGCTGCTGTATAGGCGGTAGTATTTTGACGCTGTTTTTTAATCTCGCTCGCTAAATTAAGATAATAACCACGCCCCTCACCTATTTTTTCAATCGCAACATTTGAAAGACCTAAAATTGCAAGTCCCGGTGGCAACATCAATGCCTTTTGACTACCGGCAATAAGACAGTCAATATGTGTCACATCAATTCTCTCAACACCAACAGCAGTGATACCATCAGCGATAATCATAATCTCAGGATTGATCTCTTTTATCGCTTTTGCTAACTCCTCAACTGGATGACGAAGACCACCCGCACTCTCAGAGATCTGTACGGCAATAGCATCAATATCAGCGTTTGCTTTTACAGCCTCTACTACTGCTTCAACACTTACAGGAGTATCCCATTCGTTTTTAATCTCAACTGAACCCAGTCCATGCGCTTTTGCAATCTTTCCAAAACGCTCACCGAATTTTCCAGAATTGACATTGAGAAGTGTGTTATGGCAGAGGTTGATAACCGCTGCTTCCATAGCACCAGTTCCACTTGAAGCTATCATAACCACTTCATCCGTAGTAAAAAGTTCAAAAAGATGCTCACGCGTCTTTTCAAAAATCGCTTCAAATTCAGGTGTACGGTGATGCATAGTCTCATCAGCCATTGCATTTCTAACGTTTTGTGGTACTGGAGTTGGACCAGGAGTAAATAGTAACATTGAGTTTTTCCTACTTGGTTTAATGTTTAATTTTAAAAAAACCTCGTATTATATCGAAATATGTTTAAATTTTAGTTTTAAGGCACAAAATGACACTATTTGATTCAACTGTTTTGGGAATTATTGAAGGTTTTACAGAGTTTTTGCCAATCTCTTCCACCGGACACCTTATCGTTGCTTCAAAATTTTTAGGCATTGATCAGACAAGTGTTACCAAAGCTTATGAAGTCATCATCCAATTTGCAGCCATTTTAGCCGTCGTACTCAATTACAGAGAAAAATTTACTCTCCAAAAGATAGAGCTGTGGAAGAAACTTATCCTTGCATTCATTCCTATCGGTGCTGTTGGCTTTATCTTCTCGCATCAGATAAAAGAGCTCTTTAGTATCAATGTTGTAGCCATTATGTTCATTGTAGGAGGTATCATCTTTTTACTTGTTGAAAAGCTCTATATCCCTAAAGAGCGTACTCTTCTTGATGATGTAGAGCAAGTCTCTTACAAACAAGCTCTCCTCATTGGTATAGCACAGATTTTTGCACTCGTTCCGGGAACCTCTCGAGCGGGTTCGAGCATCATTGGTGCGCTACTTGTAGATCTTTCACGTAAAGCAAGTGCAGAGTTCTCTTTTTTACTTGCTTTTCCTGTAATGTGTGCCGTTACAGGCTATGACCTGCTCAAACACTATCATGAGTTTTCTGATGCAAACTTAGTAACACTCGTACTCGGGTTTGTAGTTGCTTTTGTGGTTGCTTATTTGACTATCAAACTCTTTTTAAAATTCCTCGAAAAGTTCACCTTTGTCACTTTTGGAATCTATAGAATTCTTTTTGGCATCCTTCTTTTAACATTATTTAACTAGAATAATTTTTAACATTTGGAACACGATATGCTTTATTTTTAGCATACCATAAATGTTAAAGGAGATGTCATGCAGAATTTACGCAGATATAACGCCCACTTACATTTAGTTTTAGAAAAACTTGAACGCTCTTTTTATGAATTGAGTCGTAAGTTTTTATAATACTTTCAATACTTTAGAAGCTAAACTCAAGGCTTTTGAACGATGCGATAATTTTCTCTTTATTGCATCATCCAACTCTCCAAGTGTTTTGTCAAACCCACTTGGGATAAACATCGGATCATATCCAAAACCACCTTCTCCTCTTGCCTCCGTTAAAGCTGTTCCATACATCCATCCATGAACAGTTCGCTCTTTATCTTTTGTCACAATGGCTATTGCCGCTGTATAGTGTGCCGGTGAGATCTCTACGCCTTTTGCTTTTATAGCATCAATGAGCTTGTAAAGATTATCCTTGTCATTTGCATCAACACCTGCATAACGGGCACTGTAGATTCCCGGAGTACCATCAAGTATATCAACGCTTATGCCACTGTCATCTGCCAAAACAACTGCATCTTCATCACCAAGTGCCTTATAGACAGCTCTAGCTTTGATTAAAGCATTTTCTTTAAAGGTATCTGCATCTTCAATAATCTCAAAAGCATCAATAATCTCTGTATAGGGAACTACTTCATAATGTTGGCAAAGCTCTTTAATCTCTCTTACTTTTCCCTTGTTCGATGTTGCTAAAACTAACTTTTTCACGCCACTTCCTTAAATTATCTTTTAAATTACTACTTTTGTATTTTGCAAATCAATTATAAATAATAGTTGCTCTATAATTTCAAAATTATATACTAATTCACTTCAAAAAGGCTTTTGCTATGTTTAAAAAAGTTCTTCCCCTATCCTCGATTCTCTTTTTGAGATTTTTAGGGCTCTTTTTAGTTTTACCTGTTCTTTCTGTTTATGCGCTTGACCTAAAGGGTGCAACACCTTTCTTGGTCGGTGTGATTGTTGGTGGTTATGCCCTCACGCAGGCTATTTTTCAAGTTCCTTTCGGAAGTATGAGTGATAAGGTAGGAAGAAAACCAACAATTCTCTTTGGTCTTTTAGTCTTTTTAGTCGGTTCTCTTATCTGTGCATATTCAACGGATATCTATACATTGATGCTTGGTCGTTTCTTACAGGGGGCTGGAGCGATTGGATCTGTTGTTACTGCAATGATAGCGGACCTTGTTGAAGAGAAAACTCGTGGTCATGCAATGGCGATCATGGGTGGATTTATCGCGATGAGTTTTGCTCTTGCTATGGCTCTTGGTCCTGTTATCGCAGCACACTACGGTATCAGTTCTATCTTTGTCATCACTGCAGTTTTGGCACTTATTGCGATTGTTATTTTATTTGTCAAAGTACCAACTCCACCGAAAATCAAACATATCTATCATGGTAAAACTAGTACAAAAGATATCATAAAAGACCCAAATCTTTTAGGTATGATTATCATCAATGCAATGCAAAAAGGGCTTATGACAGCTGCATTTGTTATCATCCCTGTATTTTTAACACAGCCTGAGTATGGATTTAACTGGGAAAAGAGTGAGCTGTGGATGGTCTATGTACCGGCAATGATAGCTGGACTTATTGCAATGGGGCCAGCTGCAGTGTTTGGAGAAAAACGTAATATCCCTAAACAGATATTTATGGTCTCAATTGTTCTCTTTACTGCATCTTTTGTAATGATGGGACTTACAAGCTCCAGTGGAGTTTTCATTACAGCGGTTATCTTTTTCTTTGTCGCTTTTAATATGATGGAGCCACTCGTTCAATCAATGATCTCTAAATTTGCAAAAGTACACCAGAAAGGGGCAGCACTTGGTATCGCGAACTCTGCTGCATACTTCTTTACATTTATCGGTGGTACATTTGCAGGGCTTTACCTTGATATTAGCTCACGTGAGACACTTGGTCTTACTATCGGGGGCATTGCTCTTGCTTGGCTTATCTTTACAGCTGTAAAGATGAAAAACCCTATTCGCCATTCTCATCTTATTATCCCTGAAAATGAAGTTGATTTTGACAAGCTTAATACTTTAGAGAGTGAACATATCGCAGAGTGGTTTATCAATGAGACAGAAAAAGTTGTCGTTATCAAATATGTAAGTGAAAAACTGAATGAGGATGATTTAAAAGGAAAGATTTTAATATAATCTCTCCTTTTTTCACATCTTTTTCTTGATTTAAATCATCACCTAAAAATATATAATAAGATAAAATACATAAAAAAAGATTTAATTATGAAACTGTTTATCTTATTATTAAGCCTCTCATTTACCATTTTTACCTTTACAGGATGTGAACAAGAAGCAGATACCCATGCCCGTCAAGTTCACTATGACAGAGATATGTGTGCACGCTGTGCCATGGTTGTCAGCGATAGACACAATACTACACAGGTCATTAATCCGCAAACAAACAAAGTCTATATGTTTGATGATATCGGCTGTATGGTACTCTGGTTTGATGAAGAACATATTGAGTGGGCAGGTCAGGCAGTCATCTGGATTACAGATCTTGACACTGGAGAGTGGATAGATGCACGCAAAGCCTTCTATGATACAGAGAACATTACTCCTATGGCCTATGGGTTCTCAGCACACAAATCAAAAGATGCTATTAAAGAGGGCCAGGAAATTATTGACTACAAAGAAGTTGTTAGAAGAGTCAAAGAGATTGGTAGATAGGTTTTTTATCTACTAAAATCAAATTTGGCTCTATAAAAGGCGCTAGTTGTGAGAGAAAATTTAGCAGTGTCATAATTGGACTTGCATAAAAAAACTTCACTTTTTTGTTGTAATGCCAGAGTGCATCTGCATATTGATAGACTTTATAGGGTGTATCTCCAACACCGTCTTTGTCTCTGTCAAACCCAGCATATCTATCCCAGTAGTTATACTCTACGATGTTTGAATCTGCAAAACTCCCACTGATATCTTTGACAACATCATCAATATTTCCAAAAACTCTGTTTCTTGTTATCTTGTTATCTTTTATCGTAGCATGAAAATGAAAAGCTTCACCATTGTAAGCTATCTCATTATTGATAATAAATCTTTTCATGCCTCTTTCTTTCTCTTTGCCATCTATATAGAGTGCTTTGGCATTATAACGCACTACATTATCCTGAAATAAAAAGTTGGCAACTGCACCTATCATCACAGCAATACCTGCCGCACCATTTGAGCTCGTTATACTATTGCCAATGACTTTTGTATCCTTTGCCCCCATAAGCATAATACCTACAGAGTTATATCTATAGCTGTTGCCTTTAAAAATATTCCCGTTACTCATGGAGAGATGTGTTGCAAAACGATTTGCAGTAAACTTATTTTCTATGAAGCTATTATTGTGTGAATAGTTAAGCGTTATATCTCTGACTTTCTCGATAGTATTGTTTCTAATGAGATTTTTACTGCTGTAATACATCTTCAGTCCATCACCACGAAGCGGTATATCATAACTCTTTGATGTAATATAGTTATCTTCAAAACGAGAATCACTGACCATATCCATATCAATACCATAAAGCACATCCTCAAGTCTGCAAGCAACTATACTGCATTTATGTACCTTATGCATTGAGATGGCAGCATCAAGCATATGCATACGCTCTCCACTACTTTTAATTGTAAGATTTTTCAGATGGACAAAAGCGCTTGTAATGGTAATAACACTACCTTTACCGTCCCCTTCGATTATAACATCCTCACCCATTCCTAGAATAGTTAAAGGCTTGTTGATAGTAATGTTGCCTTTATAATGTCCACTTTGAAGTTTAATGGTTGCGTGTGGGTTGGCCTTCTCTATTGCCTCTTGCAATGGATTGGCACTTAAAGATGAGAGAAGGGGAAAAAGCAGCAGAAGTATTCTCATCTTTTATCACTTTTGAAGTTTTAGTAAAATTTATGAATCTCTTCCATGATATCTGCAAACTCCATATCATCACCCTTCTCTTTTAAAAACGCAACAAGGTACTTCTCACTCGCTTCTACACCCTCTTTTTTCTCAATCTCAAGAAGTTTTGCATAGAGATCTGCAATGATTTCAATAACATGGCGTGAGATTTTCTTCCGTGAAGCATGATAGCCTATAATTTTCCCTGTATCAGTATCTTTACGGATCTCAAACTCTGTAAATATCCAGTAGTACCTTCCATCTTTTGCCAGATTTTTAACAACAGCATTGATGTTTTTTCCAGCCCCTATCGTCTCCCACAGAAGCTTGAAAACAACCTTTGGCATATCAGGATGACGTACAATGGAGTGAGGCTTGCCAATGAGTTCTTCCTCACTGTAGCCGGAAACTTCCTGAAAATAGTCATTGGCATAGGTAATCTTGCCTTTTTCATCCGTTTCACTTACGATGTAACGCTTTGGGTCTAACACTATCTCTTCATCTATCGGTGTCGGTTTTATCATCTCATTCTCCTATAGGCTGTCATTTAGCCAGTTAATAAGCCCTCGGCTTATTTCTCTAAAGCCAAAAATTCGCTTTCCGTTATGTAGCTTTGAAAACTCTTCAGCCCGCTTATAAGAATCAAACGGTACTAAATCATCACCTGCAGGTGATGTAACATTACTTCCATAGACATAAAAAGCACCCTTTGCCTTGACTGTTTTTGCAGTAGCATAGTCCGTTACATAGATGTTTTTAAAGTCACTCTCACTCTTGATGTTAAACTCAGGCCATTTCCCCGGTCTAAAATAGAACTCAAACATGGACTTAGGTGATATAAAATATATATCTTCTCCACTTGCAAGCTCTATCTTTGCAGCCCATTTTGGATACTTGTAGACCTTCATATGCCGTACAAGCCCCGTTGTGTTTTTATCATAGTTCATTTCAGAAGAAAAAAGCAGACTGACAACAAGTAACAGCAAAGTAGTTATTTTTTTCATATTCATCTCCTAAACCAAATCTTTTTTCTCAAAAATTTTGTACCCAAAAAAGGCAAAAAGCAAACCAAGTAGAAGTGGATACCCTATAGAGAGCAGCACAAAGGTACTTTGCGATACCGAATCCAAAATATAAAATGCCACAGGTCCCATAACTGTTAGTTCCGGATCAAAAAGTGAAATAGCAGCAACACGGAAAATCTCCATAGGGTTAATCAAACTGATAAAGATGATAAGCCCTTCATCAACACGCTGCTGCATCATCAATGAAATGAGTGCAATATCAATAAAAGCAAGCAAAAATATCCAGATAAAAAAAGCAATCCCCAGTGCTACTTCAGATGATTTGACAAATGAAGAGATAAAAAAAGCAATTCCTAAAAATGTTGCACTCATCGCAAAAAGAAGTCCTGTATATAAGAAGAAAATATTCCATGGAATATCAGCACCCTTAAAAGCTCCATAAATGACAGCGATTATCATCGCAAAAATCACCGGCAGATAGACTGTGATAAAACGACCTATGATTTTCCCCCAATAGTACTGCTTGAGTGAAATTGGAAAAGAGAGCATATACTCTAAAATGTGGCTGTCTCTGTCTCCTGATATTGAACGTACCGTTGTTATCAGGATAAATATAGGCAAAATTACTATCGTAATCTGAATATACATCAAAAGCAGTCGGCTCAAACCACTAAAACCCATCACTTGTGACTCAGTTACTCCTGCTATAAAAAACAGAGCAATCAGTCCGCCAAAAACCAAGGAGTAAACCAGAAACCATTTTGCCCGAATCGACTCTTTTAAATCAAGATAGGCTATTAAATATAAATTTTTCATCTAAAATCTCTCATCCGAAACTATTTTTCCCAAATCCATATAGATTTGACGGTTTACCAAATCTTTTACCTCTTCAAGCCTGTGTGTTACAAAGAGTAGTACCTTCTCTTTTTCATTCTGCTTCAAAAGTCTGTAAAAATCATCTCGTGCTTTTGGATCAAGGTTTGCCGTAGGCTCATCATAAATGATGATATCACTCTCTTTTGCCAAAGAGATGGCAATAAGCAGCTTTTGCTTCATCCCCCCACTGAGTTTAAAGAAGGACTTGTTTAGGTTTGCATTGATATCAAGTTTCATCTCATTGGCGTAGTGTTTAATGAGCTCCTTATCGACATTTGCACTCACGGAGATATACTGCATCAACTCTTCGATACTGAGTTTGATTGGAGGTGGAAGCTGAGGGACAAAACTGATATGTTTAAGTACCTCAACACGCTGTTTTATAGGACTCTTTCCATTGATAAGCACCTCTCCTGCATCTGGATGATAGTAGCCCATGATAGAGCGGATAAGCGTAGTTTTTCCAGCTCCATTTGCACCCATTAAAGCGATTGATTCATTTTTATTGAACTCACAATTGATATTCTCAAGTGAGATATGTGAACCAAATTTCTTTGTTATATTATTTACTTTTATCATATCTACACCAAACTTTTGAGTCTAAAGTCAAAATTGAGAGCATCTTCATGACAAACATCGATACAGCGACCACAAAGTGTACAATCTGCACCTGTGATATACTCTCTTGTTATCCCTTTTTCTTCTCTTTGTTTATCATATTTTGCTTTTGTAATCTCTAACACCTGATTCTCAAAACAGACATCATGGCAGACCATACAGTGGTCACAATTATCATTCCATTCAACTCGCAGAGCTGAGATTTTTCCTATCATACCATAAGTCGTTCCAATAGGACAGATATAAGTACACCAAGCACGACGTGAGAAAAAGACCTCAAAAGCCAGTACTACAAGGACCCAGATAAGTGCCAAACTCCAGCCATAGGTAATCGCACGGCTCATAATACCTACAACATTAAATGTCTCAAAAACAAGATAACCGCTTGTTGCAGACAACACAAGGAAAATTGTCCAAAATGCATAACGGATACGATGGTCGAACTTTCTGTCCTTTATTATTTTTTTATTGACAAGTGTATTGTGCCACTTCTCTCCAATCTCGGAGAGAATGCCATATGGACATACCCATGCACAGTAAGTTCTTCCACCAATAAGCAGATAAAATATAACTATCGTACTGACTCCGATAATGATGTTTATATGGAGATAATGCTCAGCCATCAACATCTCTAAGGTCGTAAAAGGGTCAATCAGGTGGAAACCTAGAAAACGTGAGCCGTTAAGGGTTCCTTCCAATGTCTGTATATCAATAGCAAACGATAAAAAGAAAAGCAGATGGATTGCAATAACAAGTATCCACCGCTTCATACGATAACTGAAAACTGTTTTCCCATCTCTTGTTTTGTTGAAAAAAGTTGACCAGAATGTAGTTCTTTTTATCGTTTCTCTATTGTTATACTTATCCATCGTTTTATCCTATAATCTCTTTTATTGTTCGTTTTTCAGTGCCTCTGCACGAGCCGGAAACTCTCCTATCTCATCAGCAAACTTTCTCAAATCATCTTTGGACATATGCAGTAACAATCCCTTCATAACCATATTTTCTTTACGACCTGATTTAAAATCATCCAGCTTTTTATAAAGCATGTCCGCACTTTGTCCAAAGAGTTTCGGTCCCATAAGTTTTTTCCCATACTGCATTCCGCTACCATCAACACCATGACATGAAGCACATTTACTTTTATATGCATCACTTACTTTAAAGCCTCCGATATTTCCGGCCTTCTCACGTAGGGCACTCAGCTCCTCAGCCTCTTTTTCTCTATCACTTTTTTCTTCAACTGCTGTAACTGTTTGCGCAGCTGTTCTATTACCAAGGTCTGCAATAACTTTACCATGCTCTCCACCATTATATGCACCGCCATGCATGGCTGTCCATGCCATCAGACCAAAAATAATCAGTGTCAAAATTCCTACAATTATATTTTTCATTATTTGTTCCTCATCTGTTTAATTTCTTTGTTAAAGTTGTATATCTCATTTGCCATACTTTTTATCTCTTCGTCACTCATCATATTGATAAGGTCATTCATCAAAGGATTTGACTTTTTACCGGTCTTAAAATCCTGAATCCTCCCATAGATAAAGTCAGCATCTCTCTCTAAAAGAGATGGTCCGATAATCCCGTTTGCATAATCATTATGACAAGGAGAACATCGCACTATAAAATTTTTGCTTAGTTTTTTCACAAGCATAGAAACTTGTACCTCTTCATAGGGAGAACGTACATTCATATTTGCATCGATGGCTGTTCTTGGACGTACTCTGACAGAAGCATCTTTATTTGCCGGCTGTGCATTTTGGTCATACTCGCTCTTCTCACCGTAGTCATAATAGTATGAGCTTCCTTTTGTTTTATCTCTGCTCTTTTGTTCTACTTTTATCGCATGTGCATCACTATTTTGCACAATCTCTATCTTTGGTGTAACTGACGCAGTTTGTGTTGCCTTTTGCTTTTGTGACTTCTCCTGCGAGTTATCACTACACGCACTAAAACCTACAATCAATATAAAAGACGATGCTAAATATAAACTCTTCATTTTCATTTCCTATGCTTTATTATAATACTCTTCATATGTTACTCGTGGTTTTACAACAATTGACGGTGTCTGTGTCGGACATATCTCTTCACATGCTCCACAACCAATACAACCATCATAAATCTCTGGTTTGTTTCCACCACCACTATCTCTAACCATAGAGATAGCACTCAGAGGATTTGGAACAGGACAGATATCAGCACAAAGCGTACACGCTTTTCCCTCATATCCACTCATTCTATCAAGCAGTTGCAGCTCCAACTCTGTTACATTATTGACAGACTCTGTAAACTCCTTCATCGGCTCAAGATAGTTATCCGGAACAGGCATATTGCTCATTGCTAAACATTTATCAGGGAACTCTAAAACAGCTATACCCATCTGAATATCTTCTGCTTTTTCACAGCTATGATCCAAAGCTCCACTAGGACATGCTAAAACACATGGTACGGCATTACATGCATAGCATCCTCGCTTTGTTGCATCAATATAAGGTGTTCCAACGCCATGGCCCTGTGCAATATCTGCAAGTTCAATGGAGTGATAAGGGCACACCTGAAGGCATTGTCCACACTTGATACAGAGTGCTAAAAACTCTTTTTCAGGTACTGCTCCAGGCGGTCGCAATCTATTTTCAGCATGAAGTGCATAGGGGCTAAATACAACACCACCTCCTAATACAAGTCCCAGTATTCCCAAAGTAGAGTACTTGATAAACTCTCTTCTATCAGTTTGTACTTTTTTTGCCATACTATTTTCCCTTCTCTAAAATATTTTACTCACACGTGGTTTATCATCTTCCATCAAAAAGAGCGGTTTTGTAAACGGTGCCAGTTTTGCTAAAAAATTAAGCAGAGAAATCACCGGTGAACCATAAAAAAACTTTACATCCGAATCATACATCCATAACTGGTCTGCGTACTGATAGACCTTATGTGGTGTATCACCGATACCGTCATTGTTTCTATCGAAGCCCTCATAATTATCCCAGTAATTGAAAGCTATCTCGTTCTCATTTGTTTTTGAACCTCTACTGTCATTGACAATATCTTCAATATTTCCTGCAATGATATTGTTCTTTATAATATTATTTTCACTCAGTGAGTGAAAATGCATCGCTTCTGAATTATATAAAATCTTATTGTTCTCTATCCAGTTGTGAGTACCCGGCTCAAAGGGACTTCTGTCGATATAGATCCCCTGTGCACAGTATAAAACCGTGTTGTCTTTGATCGTAAAGTTTGAGACATCTTTTAGACCTATGCCCATTCCCGTTGCACCCTGAGAACTTTTAACGACATTGCCAATTGCAATGGAGTCTTGTGAGTACATAAAGAAGATACCGACGGAGTTTAGCTCATACTTGTTATTTTTTATCAGGTTTTTTCCTGCATACATAAAATGCAAAGAGTATCTGTTGTTTTTGCCATAATTATCCACTATCTCGTTGCCATGTGAATACCAAACAACCATATCACGTGATTTCACTAACGAGTTAGCTCTGATAATATTATCATTGGAGTACCATAAACGAAGGCCATCTCCACGTAGACCAAGGGCTACATCTTTTGAGCTGATATAATTATCAGCAATTAAAGAGTTATGCACCATCTGCATATCAATACCAAAAAGACAATCATCGATAGTACAATGACTTATCTCACATTGTGAAGCATCACTGACAGAGATTGCCGCATCAACTTTCTCATGTCTGTTACCACTGTTTATGATCTTTAAGTTCTTTAACGTCACATAAGAACTTGTCACTTTTATAACCGTGCCCTTATCCTCACCATCAATGATGACTCCCTCACCCTCACCAATAATAGAGAGTGGTTTATCTATAACTACAGAACCTTTATAGACTCCGGCAGGCAGTTTTAAAATAGAGCCTTCCGGTGCTCTGTAAATAGCATCTTGCAGTACATTCTTTGCACTTAATGTTGTAACACTAAGAAGTAAAAATGCAAGTGCTAAAAATTTCATCTTATTTCTCTGCTTCTATCTCTTTAAATGCTTTTTGTTTTGCGAAAAATGCAAGAATACTGAGCAAACTGACCGCTACAAGCATATAAAAACCAATTGTTGGATAGGAGTGCGTTGTAAACTGTGCGATTTTCCCATCTCCAAAAACAGTAGGCATAAAAGGTTTTATTTTAAAGGCTCCCCAATCATGCAAATTATGTCCAAACCAATAGAGCCAATAGGAGTAATCGGCTATAAAGATAAGTGGTAGTGCAGCAGGAATAAGCATAATATAGTTCAAATATTTTTTATCATATGCAATGAATAGAATAATTCCTAAAGAGAGAAACAGAAGTGCATAGATACCAATAGCACGCTCAAAATGACCACCAACCCACATTGGGTCCATTCCAACATAGTGGTTGATTGTATTCATCTCATGAACTTCTCCGCTGTAACCGTCAAAATGAAAATAAACAGGAATTCCCTGTGGAAAAGCCTCTTTTGGATAGTTTGGTGCTTCAAGTGATACAGCCCAAATCGGCAGTGATGCTACACCAATCTCAGAGGCACTCTCTATCATCTTTTCTAAATTATTATGAGCCTCTTTTAGTGTAGTGACACTCTTATATCTTCCTTGATTATAAAGATTCCAAATTGTTTTGCTAAATGATGAGATTTCATCAGCTTTCCCTGCATCTATTTTATTTAACGTTCCATGAAATGCGATCATAGGCAGTGTAAACGAAAATGTTAAAATGAGCAGAGCTAAAGTAGCAAAAATTTTAGCTTTGATTAAACTAGGGTGCATAGTGTTTCCTTATATGAATTCTAATAAAAATCTATTTTTATAATTAATTGTAAAGTTAATTATAGACTAAACTTATTGTATCGAAAGTCTGTATGAAAATTAATGATATATGTCAATATATAATGGGGAAGGAGGGAGGAGCCCCTCCCTCTGTAAAAGTAGAACCTTACTCTTTTTAGAATAAGTTAGCATTTTCATCGACCCATTTGAGGTATTCGATGATATTTTTCGTCTCTTCTTCACTCATATGTTGATTAGGCATTTTTAGATTAAAGTAATCAATCATGCTTTTAACATATGGATCTTTATATTTAGATGCTGGGTTCATAATAAAATCTTTTACCCATTTTTCTGCATTTTCATGTCTCATAAGAACACCTGTTAAGTCAGGACCTGATGACACTTTACCGATTACGTGACATCCACCACATCCACCTTCACCAAATGCTCTCTCACCAGCTGCTGCTGCAGGAGATTGAGGTGTTGCAACTTTTCTTACAAGAAGGTCTTTAGCACGAATACCAACATCCGCAGTTTTAACCATATATTGCCAGATCATATTTTCAAACAGAACAGCTTTTTCATAATCACCAGCTTTTACAGCTGCATCAGATTTTTTCTTCTGACCTGGAATTTTCCCATATTGATCAAGTGCATCTTCTACCAGTGCTTTTACTGTTGGGTATTTTTCATAATGATTCTCTTTTAAAAATTTCACAACAGACTGAATAACCGCATCTGTCGCATCATTTACCGCAACTGTTTTGTCATACTCAGCTTTTAACTCAGCTTTTGACATTTTTTTCATTTTCAATTTTTGTGCACTTACATATTTTTTATTAGGGTCTTTAACCATAAGGTAACCCATCATCTCTAAGTGAAGTGCAGAACAGAACTCTGTACAGTAATAAGGGAATACACCTTCTATATCTGCTTTAAATTTTAACTCAGCAGTCTCCCCTGGTTCAAGTGATGCGTGAACATCAAAGTTATCAACTGTAAAACCATGTGTCTCATCTTGTGCACGTTCAAGATTCGTTAAATAAATAGTTACAATATCACCTTTATTTACTGTAATTCTCTCAGGATTAATATGAGATCTTACAAGTGTTGCATAAACAGTTACTTTGTTACCTTTTCTAACAATTCTCTCTTGACCTGCTAATGTTTTACCAACATGTGGCTTACCAGTTTTTGTATTTGTACCCATTTTATAGCGAACTGCAGGATGGAGTTTGCTTGCACGAATAGCTACTGCCTGGTGTGGTTCACCTAATGGTAATGGCATATCAACAAGTAAATCCATTTTTTTACCACTTACATCAATCAACTGGTGATTTTGTGGATGCAGTGGTCCAACAGGATCAAATCTGTCAATTGCAAGTTTATTTAAAGAGATAATATATTTACCTTGTGGGTCAGCAGATTTTCCTTCCATTCCACAAAGGTGTCCAACGTTATAGTGAACATTCTCTTTATCTAAAACTTTGAGTGTTTTATAGTTCCATTTTACGATTTGTGAATCAACGTAAAGTGAAGTATAAATCTCACCATCAACATTTGAGTACTGGTTATGTAGTGGCCCAAGTCCCAACTCTACTTGACCATGAAGTGATTTTTTCATATCAAGAATTGGAATTCCATATGGATCTTTACCAGCATACTCTTTGCTTTTAATAAGCTTTTTGATTTTGCTCCATTTATAAACTGAAGCATGTGTATCTAGCTTACCACAAACTGTAATATACTCACCATCTGGTGAAACATCAACACCGTGCGGTGACTTTGGCTCTGGAATCAAGAAAAGACAGTTATTTTTTACTGCCACATCCATTGGAATTACTTTAATTCCATTGATCATTTTATAGTTCTTTTTATTTTTAGCAAGCTGCGCTAATTTTTTCCAGTTATACACATGTAAGAAATCAGTATCATTTCTTGACATACCCGCTTCAAATGGAGGCATACCAACTTCGATACCACCTGTATACATTTCCGAGTTAAATGAGTTTGTAAAGCCCCAACCATAAGAGACACCTTTACCTGCATCACTTAAATCCTGCATATATGGAGGAAGTTCAAGTACAAAAGAATCTTTTGGCTTAATACGTCCTTTTTTACTATCAAATTTCCAAAGAGTTACACCCCCACGGTAGGTCTCTTTATACTCTTCGATTGGATGGTAATTGTTGTCAAACGGCGCAGCATATTGACATGCTTCAATGATATACTCAGAGTTAGGAGTAAAGAATGAACCACCATGTTCTGATTTAAAAACCGGATTGACAACAATCTGTTTTGTTTCAAAGTCATGCAAATCGATAATAGCAATACGAGGATTGGCTTTATCATTGATCGCTAACCATTTCCCGTCATATTTTCCATCTTTCTCAGATAGACCAGGGTGGTGTGTATCTCCCCAGTTTATTTCACGTCCACGAATGTTACCCTGACGTAAAATCTTTTTAGAATCTTCATCATATCCATATCCTTGCCATGGTTCTGGCGTAAATACAGCGATATACTTTAAAATTCTCATAGTTGGAACACCGTAAACAATTATCTGTCCACTTTGCCCACCAGAACTAAATACAATAAACTCATCTCTCCCACCTGATGGCGTATAAGTTTTTGCAGCACGAATTACATCGTTCTCTGTAAGTCCTCTTGCTTTCATCACTTTTTGCAGTTCTCCCCCAATAGCAGCAGATGCAACTGTTGCTGCTAGAGATGTCCCAACAATAAGCGAAGCCAGCTTACTTAAATGACTAGACATTTTATTCTCCTTCTTTTTCATTTTAGAGTTTTCCCCAAATGATAAGAAAATAGTAATACAATAAAAGGTCTAAAAATTTGACTCAGGTCAAAATATAAAACTAATTTTATTTTTTAAAGTTTTGAAGGCTTTGTTTAAGTTTTTGTAGCTTTTGCAATGAAGTCGTTAACTCTTCAAGTGCTTCAATAAGAATATCCTCTTTTGTAATCATCTCTTTGTCATAGGAGTTTTGAGTATCCATTGTACTGACAAGATCAAGCAGATCTTCAATATTTTTCTCTATTGTCTCTAAAGAGTTAGAAGCGTTTTCAATAGAAGCACTTGAATACTCTATGGAATCATCAATCTTTTGAACAAGATAGTTGAAATTATCAGTGGCTTTTGAGATATCTGCAACACTGCTCTTCGTATCTATGGGCTTAACCTCTTTGACCGTTGATTTTCGTACAATATTCTTAGAGGTATTTAAAAATTTTTGGATAAATCCTATAACATCTTTTAATTGTGTAAAGAAATAGATAAGTACGATAATAAGTAGTAAAAACAGGAAAATCTGAACAAACTTACTGATATACATAAAGTTGTCAAAATATTTTTTATGCATTTCGATCAATTTATTAAATTCCACGACAAGCGTTAAATTCGCCGCATATATATCTTTGACAAGCTTCTCTAAAAGAATGTTTGTATATGCATTATGTTGTACTTTACTAGCGTCTCGAAACTGTTGTACGAGAAGATAAAAATGATTCCATTCTTTGATTATTTTATCTGTTTGGTTTTGTATCTCTTCAGATAAAACCTCATCTAAAATCTCTTCTCTATGATTCATATTCTCAACAAATCGTTTTATAGACTCATCAAGCTGCGCAGTTGAAGCATCTCTATTATTGTAAATATAAAATATATTTTTAGAAATCTCCTGCGTAAAAGCCTTTTGTTCATTTATCGTTTTTAAAAGTCGTAAATTTACTTCATTTTGTGCAGAAACATATTTGGAATAGTAAGCAAGTACAAGTGATAAAACAAAAATCAAAGCACCGAGTAGTTTTATCTTAGTCATCTATCTTATCCTTGTAAATTTCACAGAGTGCCCCTTCATCTTTTATGGCAACCCTACCGTGTATTATATCAATAATACCATTACGTTTGAGTCTGCTGAGTACTCGTGAAAGTGTCGCAGGCTGAATATGCAGCATTAAAGATATGTCATGACGTTTAAGTTTGTTAAACATCTCCAAATCATCATAGAGCATCATACTTACTTTTGAGACTGCATCAAAAATGAACTCTCGATTGATCAGCGACTGCAATTGGGAAGAGCGTTTTACGATTTCTTGCGTGAGCGCTTGACAGAGTATATTTTCATCCAAAAACTTCTCTTTAAATCTTTTATAGTTGATTTTTAATATCTGTGACTCTTCAACAAGTTCTACATTTGAGTAAGCATATAATGTTGTAGCTTTCAGGTCAGATATCTCTGATATCATCGAATTTTCATATATATAGTATAAAAATATCTCATTATCATGTTTATCTATCTTATAGGCACGCGCTTGTCCTGAAACTAAAAAAAGTAACTCTTTCGTATGGTTGTTCTCATAATGGAGAATAAAATTCTCACCATAACAGTGCAGTGTTGTCATCTCACAAAGCAGATCAATTTCCGTCTCATTTAAAGAATTAAAAAAATCCTGTGACTGAATTATCTCTTTTAAAGACACTCTACACCTGTCATAATTGGGATTTCTCACATTGGGCCTGCGTAATGTTAAAGACGAAGAGCCTTTTTTTACTTTTTGCACTTCTGTAGATATAACGTGTGTTGATACCGGCTTCTAAAAACCTGCTTGAGGATCGGCATACACCTTTTGTCACTGCTCTTTGCATGCGTGAGTGATCTTCTTTTATGATTGCTGCATCACTCTTGGCACCACTGTTAATCTCAAAAGTATAAACAAGTGTTGCATCTTCATTTGTAATGGAAATTAAACTTGTATATGTATCAATTTTTTGTGGAAGATTTTTTGAAAGCTCTTTGGCAACCATAGAAGCAATTTGCATTTTTTGCTTTTTAAGTTCAGTTTGTGGAAACTCTTGTGTTGTAAGTTTTTTAGAATCAGTAGCAAATAGCTGTAGAAAAATTCCTAATAATAGAAGTAGTACAAAAGATTTTTTCATAATGCCCTTTCTCTCTTGAAAAGGACATTATACATTATTGAGAAATATTAAAAAATGATATTTATCAAGTATTACTTTTTGGGAACCACATACATATTGTAGTAGCGCCCTTCAAATTTTGGAGGCTTCTCCATCGTCGCAATATCTTCAACCATCGGCCAAACACGTTCTAAAACCTCACGGGCAGCTTCAGGATGAGCCATCTCACGACCACGTAAAAATACTCTGAATTTTACATGTTTTCCTTTTTCTAGGAATTCACGTGCATGTTTTACTTTGTAAGCGATATCATTCTCTGCAATTTTCACAGAGAGTTTAATCTCTTTTACATCAATTTTAACTTGATTTTTTCTCTGCTCTTTGAGTTTTTTCTCTTCTTGGTATTTAAACTTACCATAATCCATGATCTTAGCAACAGGTGGTTTTGCATTTGGTGCAATGAGGACTAAATCAAGCCCTAACTCATTTGCTTTTGTCATAGCCTCATCAGTAGAGATGATGCCTAAGCTCTCTCCACCATCAACATTACATCTTACCTCAGGAACACGGATGTCATCATTCATGATGACGCGGTCTTTGTTTTTACTCAAAAATTTACCTCATTTATTTTAGTTTGTATAAGTTGAAGGAAATCTTCCTCACTCATGTTGTACTGCTCTCTAGTACGTCTGTCACGAATTGCGACTGTCTTATTTTCTATCTCTTCATCCCCAATGACTACTATCATAGGAACACGAGTTTTTTCTGCAGTCCTGATTCTTTTGTTTAAAGAATCGTTCCTCGCATAGATTTCACTATCGGCATTAATATCGATAAGTTTATCTGATAAAAGCTTAGCATATTCTTTATGACTCTCTGCAACAGGAACGATTGCCACCTGTGTAGGGGCGATAAACATTGGGAATTCTCCCGCATAATGCTCTGTCAAAATTCCGATAAAACGTTCAAAAGAGCCCAAAATTGCGCGGTGAATCATTACCGGCTGAATCTTATCATTGCCCTCACCATTATACTCAAGCTTAAAACGTTTGGGAAGATTAAAGTCTAACTGAATTGTTCCACACTGCCACTCACGACCGATTGCATCTGTAATTTTGATATCAATCTTTGGACCGTAAAAAGCTCCACCACCCTCATCTATCTCATAAGGAAGATCATGTTTTTCCATTGCAGATTTGAGTGCGTTTGTAGAGATTTCCCACACTTCATCACTTCCAACTGCTTTATCAGGACGCGTTGAGATCATCATTTTATAATCAAACTCAAATGTGGACATGATTTTATCTACAAAGTCCACAACTTCAATGATCTGTTCTTCAATTTGATCAGCACGACAGAAAATATGCGCATCATCTTGTGTAAACTCACGTACACGGAAAAGTCCGTGTAGTGCACCTGTCATCTCATGACGATGCACAACACCATACTCAAAGTACTTAATCGGCAAATCACGGTATGAATGCAACTCATCCTCATAGACTTTAATATGCCCTACACAGTTCATCGGCTTTACACCAAACTCGATATCATCAATCTTTGTGAAGTACATATTTTCACCATAATTCTGATAGTGCCCTGATGTCATCCAGAGGTCTGAACGAAGCATCTCGGGACCACGAACCGGCTCATATCCACGCTTACGGTGAGCTTTAAAGAGAAGTGATTCTAAACGAGCTCGCAATCTTCCACCCGCAGGTAACCAGATAGGAAAGCCCGCACCAACTTCTTCACGGAAAGTAAAGAGTTTCATCTCATTTCCAAGCTTACGGTGATCACGTTTTTCTGCCTCACGTAACATATCCATATGGGCTTTGAGCGCATCTTTTGTTGCAAAAGCTATACCATATATACGCGTAAGCATCTCGTTCTTAGAGTCTCCTCCAAGATATGCACCAGAAATTTTTGTTAGCTTAAAGTAGCGGATAAGGCCGATATTTGGAAGATGCGGTCCACGACAAAGGTCTTCAAACTCGCCCTGTTTATAGATACTTACATCTTCATCAGGAATCATATCAAGAACAGCTTGCTTCAGATGATCATCTGCAAACTTTTTACGCGCTTCTTCTTTAGAGATTACATAACGCTCAATAGGAAACTTTTTCTTTGCAAACGAGAGCATCTGCTTCTCTATCTTTTTAAGGTCTGCTTCACCAATCTCAGCATCTGTTTTAAAGTCATAGTAAAATCCCTCTTTTACAACAGGCCCTACATAAAACTCAGCGTCAGGATAAAGTGACTTAATCGCTTGAGCCATAAGGTGTGCTGTTGAGTGACGCAGTACCTCTAAAGCTTCAGGTGAATTATCTAACTCTATCTCTTCACCACTCAGACCTAACTCCTCTGCAGTTTGTAGATCTACTATTTTTTCATTATATTTTATTGCTATTGCACTCAAAATCTTTCCTATAATTCAGTTTTTAATACTGCACCATTTGATGCATTTGATACAAGCAGTTGATAACGTTTCAACCATTTTGATTTCACTTCATTTTTATATGGTTTATATGCAGCTCTTCTTTTTGCGATAGTCTCATCATCTACATTCAGACGTAAAATATGCTTATCAACATCAAGCTCTATCTCATCACCATCTTCAATTAATGCAATAAGTCCACCCTCTGCAGCTTCAGGCGAAATATGCCCGATAGAAGCCCCTTTTGTCGCACCAGAGAAACGTCCATCAGTAATGAGTGCAACTGTCTCACCGAGTCCCATACCCTGAATAAGTGCGGTAGGTGCTAACATCTCTTGCATACCCGGACCACCTTTAGGTCCTTCATAACGAATAACGACAACATTACCAGGTTTTACTTTTTTACCCATGATACCAGCAATCGCTTCTGGTTGTGAGTTAAAGCAGATGGCCGTACCTTTAAAGTGACGCATACTATCCACTATACCGGCAGCTTTAATAACGGCTCCCTCTTCGGCTAAGTTTCCAAATAAAATTGAGAGACCACCAACAGGAGAGTAGGCATTCTCATTTGTATGAATAATTGAAGTATCTTTGATGTATGCATCTTTGATACGCTCACCAAGAGTCTCACCGGTAATTGTAAGTGCATCAAGATGTAAGATATCTTCACCTCTACGGCTTACCTCTTTCATTACAGCATTTACACCACCTGCATCATCGATATCTTTCATATGAACAGTTGTTAACGATGGAGAGATTTTTGCGATATGCGCGACTTTTTCAGCGATTTTATTGATGTTTTCTATCTTATACTCTACATCAGCCTCACGTGCAATTGCAAGCATATGTAAAACTGTGTTTGAGCTTCCACCCATTGCCATATCTACTACAAAGGCATTGTGAATTGCTTTTTCATTTAAAATATTTTTGAAATTATACTTCTCGTTGTTTTCCATCTTCGCAAGTTCAACAATTCTCTTAGCCGCTTTTTTTACCATCTCAATACGCTCAGGTGTCATCGCAAGTACAGTTCCGTTACCCGGAAGTGCGATTCCCATCGCTTCACACAAAGTATTCATAGAGTTAGCTGTAAACATACCTGAACAACTTCCACCTGAAGGACAAGCATTACATTCGATATCTTTAAGCTCTTCTTCACTCATTTTCCCATCATTAAACTGACCAACTGCCTCAAATGCCGTTGCAAGGTCAATTGGTGTACCATCTTTTGTATGACCAGCTGGCATTGGACCACCTGATACAAAGATAGTAGGAACATTTACGCGAAGTGCACCCATAATCATTCCCGGTACAATCTTGTCACAGTTAGGAATACAGATCATCGCATCAAGTTTGTGTGCATTCATCACGGTCTCAATCGAGTCCGCAATAATCTCACGTGAAGGGAGAGAATAAAGCATACCGTCATGCCCCATAGCAATCCCGTCATCAACACCAATCGTGTTAAATACAAAAGGAACGCCACCAGCCTCACGGATAGCCTCTTTGACTATCTCTCCATACTCATGAAGAAAAAAGTGTCCTGGAATAATGTCTATATAAGAGTTTGCGATCCCGATAAACGGTTTGTCAAAATCTTCGTCTTTAAGTCCTGTAGCACGAAGCAGTGAACGATGCGGTGCCTTATCAAAACCTTTTTTAATAATATCACTTCTCATAAATATCCTTAATTTTATTTCATAAAATGAAGGAGACCTTCATCTATGAATTACGATGTTAGGAGTAATCCCCCTCATCTACGCTAAGACCACTTAGGTCACTAAAGCTAAGCTCTTAAGAGCTAAAGTAAATATCAATATAATAATTTTGATGGGATTATAGCATTTTTTTGCTATTTTTAGCTAAAAACTCTTTACAAATGAAAATAAAATCGCTATAATTCCGGCTCACTTACAAATTGTAAGCGACAATGCGGGAATAGCTCAGTGGTAGAGCACAACCTTGCCAAGGTTGGGGTCGCGAGTTCGAACCTCGTTTCCCGCTCCATTTATTACGAATTATAAAATGCAGAGACACCCGATGCCCGGGTGGCGAAATTGGTAGACGCAGGGGACTTAAAATCCCCCGGTAGCAATACTGTGCCGGTTCAAGTCCGGCCCCGGGCACCATGATGAAAAAACTGAAACTGGTGCCATCGCCAAGTGGTAAGGCCGCAGCCTGCAAAGCTGCTATCCCCAGTTCAAATCTGGGTGGCACCTCCAGTTTTATAATCAACATTTTTTTTACAGCGTGGATCTTTGGCTGAGTTGGTCGAAAGCACCGGTCTTGAAAACCGGCGAGGGTCATACCTCCCTGGGTTCGAATCCCAGAGGGTCCACCATCTATAAACCCCATAAAATACGGACTTTCAAAAAAAAACTTCAAAAATATACAACAGTTATACAACTTTGGTTAATCTTCCGCCCATTCAACCAATAAATGCGCCCATTCAACCAATAAATGCAATTTCCACCTCTTAATTATGCAGCCATTACTTTTGAAACTGTAGCATAAAAAACTTGAGCAGGAGTTTTAAAGCCAAGAGATTTTCGTGGTCTGTT
>NZ_JALCZL010000012.1:0-58080 GCF_039667035.1 Sulfurimonas sp. NWX79 | reverse complement strand
AATGTTTTGTGCACTCTCTGCGGCTGCAAGATTTGTTGGAGTTGGATTCTCTGATGCTGTTGCTGCCGCTTTGTCTGCTGCACTCGCCGCATCCGTCGCCGCTTCTGCTGCATCATTGGCTGTCTGCGTGAGACTCTCTACATTGTCTACCATATCCTGGATCTCTGCATCTGTTGTAGTCTCAGAATCTGCCGCTGCTGTTACTGCTCTCTCTACTGCTGCATTGGCTGCACGCACTGCACTCTGTGCTCCTGTTGTATCAACATCTTCTCCTGCTGCATTCGCTGCTGATTGGAGTGTTATAATTGCTGACTCCACGTTATTCGCTGCATCTTTTGCTGCATCGGCTGCATCTTTTGCAATGTTTTGTGCACTCTCTGCGGCTGCAAGATTTGTTGGAGTTGGATTCTCTGATGCTGTTGCTGCCGCTTTGTCTGCTGCACTCGCCGCATCCGTCGCCGCTTCTGCTGCATCATTGGCTATAGCTGTAAGATTTATGATATATTGTTTAGCTTCTGCAAAATTTTTTTGAGCTACAAAATCAACTAAAATTTCATCTGGACTTAAAATTGATACTTTATTAGCATCATTTAGTTGAACATCTCTAAGTTGTGTATTGATATCAACATTTAATGCATTTGTATCAATCTCTTGAAAATCTGGAGTATAACTTGAGTCAGATGGATTTATGCCATCATCGGCAGTTGTTTCTATATTATCTGTCTCTATCTTTTTACTATCATCAATATCGAGCAAATTATCATCTACAAGTGTTGCTATCGTTTCACTTTCTGTTACAGTTTCATCAGATGAAAACATTTCATTAAGCAGTGAAGCATCAAACAGTTGTTCCTCATTTGCAACCATAATGATATTCGTACCATCTTGCATAGATATGCTGATGTTGCTAAAAGATGTGTTAGAGTCAGCCCCTACAACTAAATCACCTTCGTGGATTTTATCACCTACTGAGAGTTCAACCATTGAACCATCTTTTTGTTTAATATAAAAAGTACCGTTTAAACTTGAAACTGTTGCAACTACTTGAGCCATAATATACTCCTAAAATCTATTGTTAAAGAAATATTATGATAATTAAAAAAAAATTGATATTGTACTGGAGTACAAGTTGTAGAAAATATGTATCAAATAGAAGGAAATTAATTTGTGAAAGTGGCGCGGTGGACGAGACTCGAACTCGCGACCCCCTGCGTGACAGGCAGGTATTCTAACCAACTGAACTACCACCGCATATATAGTAAAAAATGGTGGGCACTACTGGACTCGAACCAGTGACATCTACCTTGTAAGGGTAGCGCTCTACCAACTGAGCTAAGCGCCCATTTAAAATGGAAAATAAAACACCATATGATGGCGACCCCTAAAGGATTTGAACCTCTGTTACTACCATGAAGTGATAGTGTCCTTGGCCACTAGACGAAAGGGTCACTTTCTTCAATAACAAGGTTATTAAAATAAATGGTGGGCACTACTGGACTCGAACCAGTGACATCTACCTTGTAAGGGTAGCGCTCTACCAACTGAGCTAAGCGCCCATCCAAACTAAAATGGCGCGGTGGACGAGACTCGAACTCGCGACCCCCTGCGTGACAGGCAGGTATTCTAACCAACTGAACTACCACCGCATATTTAGTTTAAAATGGTGTCCCGTGATGGATTCGAACCATCGGCCACATCATTAAAAGTGACGTGCTCTACCAGCTGAGCTAACGAGACATGTTTTCTTCTCTTTGTTAAGAGGTCGAAATTATAGACAAATCATTTTTATATGTCAAGAAAAACAGAGAGAAATTTAGAAAAAAGTCTCTTTGTCAATTAAAAGCAGCATTTTTATTGCCATCATTGCACTTTGATACTGTACATAGTTTCTATCGCCTTGAAAAAGAAAGTGTTTTTCGTCGCTAATATCCTTGCTCCTTGCACCGATATAAACTGTTCCAACAGGTTTTAGCTCTGTTCCTCCTGTATCTCCTGCAATGCCGCTGATACTGAGGGCATAATCTGCTTCACTTACATTGAGTGCTCCCTCACTCATCTCAGAAACAACTTCACGTGAGACTGCCCCAAAATTCTCCAAAACTTCATGATCTACAGCAAGCCAGTTCTCTTTTAAAGCATTTGAGTACGTTACAAGTGAGCCGTCTAAAATCTTCGATGCTCCGTTATGTTTTGTAAAATAGTATGCTAAAAGTCCGCCTGTACAGCTCTCCGCAAATGTTATCTTTTTTCCTCTACTTGAGAGTTTTTCGATGATATATTCTATAATGTTTGCAGAGGCTATAAGCTTTTTAGGTAAAAGATTTTTTGCCGCATGAATGAACTTTGAGATATCACCATACCTGTTTGAGTTGATATCAACACGGAGCCATCCCTCTACGTAACTTGTGACTCCAAAGTTAACCTCATATGTCTGCGCTATCGGATTTAATATGCTAATAAGGTCATCCTTATTTTCATCAAAGACATGAATCGTTGCTTGTGTATCGTTGGTATGCAGTAAAATTTGTGGCATTTTACTACCTTCATCCATCTGCATCACATTAATTGTAGCCTTGTTATACTCAAGCAAATATGTTCTCTCCTCAAAAAGTGTAGCTTTTTGTGGTATTAACATGCCATCTTTTAGTACCTGATTATCTCCCGTTACAGTACAGATGACTTTTCCAATAGTTGAGAAGTTCTGTTTACTTGTTACTATTAAAACTCTATTCTCTACATTTAACTCTTGTTCTAAATATAAAAAGAGAGAGTTGTCACTCTCTTTGAAATAAGTAATAGAATCGATAAAGTGCAGCTCTTTTTCTATATTTCTAAAAATATACTCTTTAAGCGGCTCATTATAGATAAATTTGTTTCCAATAAATATGAGATGTAACTTCATCTTTTGCAAGGCCTTTTATAAGGATTTGATATGAAGTATTATAGCAGTTTTATAAGCTTTTAAAACCATTATAGATATAATGCATGACTTTAAATATATTTTTGGGGCAGAGATGGACTATAAAGAGACACTACTTTTACCAACAACGACTTTCGCAATGCGAGGAAACCTGATAAACAATGAGCCAAAACGCTACGGGGCGTGGGATGCAAAAAATGTCTATCATAAAATGAAGACAAATCGTAGAGATGCTGAGAGTTTTACACTCCATGACGGACCTCCCTATGCAAACGGTCATATCCATATCGGTCATGCACTGAACAAAGTTTTAAAAGATATTATCATAAAACATAACTATTTTTCTGGCAAATCTATCCGTTTTACTCCGGGATGGGATTGTCACGGTCTGCCAATCGAGCAGCAAGTGGAGAAGAAGCTTGGTGGAAAAAAGAAAAAAGAGCAATTAGAGACTGCTGAGATTCGTAAACTCTGCCGTGAGCACGCTGCAAAATTCGTAGATATTCAAAGAGATGAGTTTAAAACGCTCGGGATCATTGCTGACTGGGAAAAACCATATGTGACAATGGACTTTCGATTTGAAGCAAATATCTTCAGAACACTTTGTGAGGTTGCAAAAAAAGGTCTTTTGGTAGAGCGTAGCAAACCTGTTTTTTGGTCATGGGCAGAGAGAACAGCTCTTGCAGAAGCCGAAGTTGAGTATGAGGATAAAGAAGACTACTCTATCTTTATCGCATTTGAACTAAGTGACGGAGCGAAAGCAAAACTTGGTATTGAAGGTAAAGCTGCTCCTGTTATCTGGACAACAACTCCTTGGACAATTCCGGCAAATACAGGTATCTCACTCAATCCTGAAGAAAAATATGTACTCACTACTGATGGTTATATCGTAGCCAAAGAGCTTTTAAACTCACTTGTAGAAAGTGAAGTTGTGAGTGGTAGTGTCGCTAAAGAATTTGATGCAAAAGAGTTTGAAAACCTCATCGCCATCAACCCGCTTAACGGTAGAGAGTCTCGTTTGGTTTTAGGTGAACATGTATTAGTGGACAATGGTACAGGATGTGTACACACTGCTCCTGGTCACGGTGAAGATGACTACCGTGTTGGTCTTGTATATGACCTTGAAGTTATTATGCCTGTTGATGAGACAGGATGTTATGATGAAAGCGTAGTAGGACTTGGACTTATTCCAAATGCCCAAAATTTTGTAGGGCGTCATATCTTTAAATCAAATGAAGACCTCATCTCCCTTATGGGTGATGCAGTTCTTAAAGTAGATAAGTTTATGCACTCCTACCCTCACTGTTGGAGAAGTCATACACCGCTTATCTATCGTGCAACAAAACAGTGGTTTATCTCTGTTGATGGAACTCCTGAAGGGGAAAGCAAAACTCTGCGTGAGATAGCACTTGGTGAAGTTGAAAAGACTCAGTTTATTCCAGAAACTGGGCGTAAACGTCTTACTTCTATGGTCGAGAACCGTCCTGACTGGTGTATCTCACGTCAGCGCGACTGGGGTGTTCCTATCGCATTTTTCAGAGTAAAAGCTACTGGTGAAGTTCTTTTAGATGAAAAAGTTTTAAACTTTGTTGCGATGATTTTTGAAATGCAGGGAAGTGATGCATGGTATTCTATGGACATTGCACAACTGCTCTACCCTGGATGTGAGTACAAACCAGAAGAGTTAGAGAAAGTAACAGATATTTTAGATGTTTGGTTTGACTCAGGTTCAACATGGAATTCAGTGCTAAAATCTCGTAACTATGATGCAGGGGAGTATCCGGCTGATTTATATGTAGAAGGAAGTGACCAACACCGTGGATGGTTCCAGTCATCACTCTTTTTATCAACTGCCGTACAGCATAAAGCACCATACAAGGGTGTTCTCACACACGGCTTTACAGTAGATGAAAAAGGTGAGAAGATGTCCAAATCAAAAGGCAATGTAATCGCACCTGATAAGGTTCTCAAAGAGTACGGAAGTGAAATCCTGCGTCTTTGGGTGGCTTCATCTGACTATCAGGGAGATCTCAAAATCTCTCAAGGTATCTTAAAACAGACTTCTGAGAGCTATAGAAAACTGAGAAACACATTTAGAATCATGCTTGCAAACATCAATGACCTTGAAGAGCTTACTTCTTATGAACAGATGGGTGACTTAGACAAATGGATACTCAGTGAAGCGAGCCGTGTACTAGCAGAGGTTCACAAACAATTTAGTGAATATAACTTTGTAAATGGTATGAGTACACTTAACAACTTCATTGTAAATGAGCTTAGTGGTATGTATATTGACATGACAAAAGACAATCTCTACTGTAATGCACAAAACTCTACACGTCGTCGTGCAAGTCAAAGTGCAATGGCGATGATTACAAAAACACTTCTGCTTTTAATGGCACCGATTCTTACATATACAGCTGATGAGATTGTAGAGAATGCTCCAACTATCATTACAGGTGATGCTGAGGATATCTTTGATATGACTTACACAGCACTAGAACAAATCGATGCACCTTTTGATGCAGAGTATATGGTAAAAGCACGTGAAGGTTTTGGAGCTGTTGTCGATGGACTCAAAAAAGAAAAAGTTATCAAATCAACACTAGAGTTAATTATCTATACAGAGTCAAAAACAACTTTAGATATGGATAGAGTTGATGCAGAGGACTGGTTCGTTGTATCTGGTATTTTTGAAGACAAACCTGAAGAGAATGAACTTGGAAGCTTTAAAGTGGGTAATGATACTTTTACAATAGCAAAAGCGACACAACATAAATGTCCAAGATGTTGGAAATACCAATCAGATGCAGAAGACAAAGTATGTAAAAGATGTGAGGAAGTTGTAGGTGCCTAACTTTAGTGAACCTGTAACACTCACTTTTGTATTTAGCTCAATAGGTGTTATTTTTGCACTTATTGGTCTTGGTATCTTTTTTGTAAAGAGATTTAAATAAAGCAGAGACTTGCTATAATAACAATAATAAAATAGGTAGGATATCTAGTGATTACATTAAAAGAAGCACTTACACTAAACAAAGATGAACTCAACAAATTTAAAGACGAACTACGTAATAAAATAGAAGCAAATAAAGATTTAAACGCATATATCGATGTTAACAGTGTTGGCGAAGGTGTACCTATCGCTATTAAAGACAATATTCAGGTAAAAGATTGGTCTATAACATCAGGAAGTAAAATTTTACAGGGATATATCGCACCATACAATGCTACTGTCATTAAGAAACTACTTGATAATGGTCTTTCTCCTTTTGGTCGTGTCAATATGGATGAGTTTGCTATGGGCTCGACTACAGAATCCAGCTTTTATGGAAAAACACAAAATCCTCACGCAAGTGATAGAGTTCCCGGCGGAAGTTCTGGTGGAAGTGCTGCTGCTGTTGGAGCTGGTCTTGCCATTGCAGCGCTTGGAAGTGATACAGGTGGGTCTATCCGCCAACCTGCTGCTTTTTGTGGAATCGTAGGAATGAAACCGACTTATGGGCGAGTGAGTCGTTACGGTTTAGGTGCCTATGCATCAAGCTTGGATCAGATCGGTCCAATGACACAAAATGTTGAAGATGCTGCAATTTTATATGACATCATCAGCGGAAGCGATGAGAAAGACTCTACAAATGCTGGACGTGATGATAAGGTTATACCAAACCTGGATGCAACAAGAAAACTCACGATTGCAGTTTTACCAAAATATGTTGAAAATGCAAGCCAAGATATAAAAGATGCCTATGCAAAAGCTATAGAAGCACTAAAAGCTGCAGGTCATACGATTGTAGAGCGTGAGATGATGGATGCGAAGTATGATATCTCAGCGTACTATATCACTGCAACTGCAGAAGCTACAACTAATCTTGCACGTTATGACGGTATACGTTATGGAAACCGTGTAGAGGGGAAAAACCTTGAAGAGACATTTTACAACACAAGAAGCGAAGGTTTTGGCGATGAAGTAAAACGCCGTATCCTACTTGGAAACTTCGTACTCTCAAGCGGTTACTATGAAGCGTACTATGTAAAAGCACAAAAGACACGTCATATCATCAAAGATGAGTATGCGAAAATCTTTGAAGATGTAGATTTGATTCTCTCGCCTGTTGCACCGACTGTAGCACCAAGATTTGGAGAGTTGGCAAATCCTATGGATATGTATCTCAGTGATATCTACACTATCAGTGTCAATCTTGCTGGTCTTCCTGCTCTCTCATTACCGATTACAAAAAACAGTGAAGGTATGCCGGTTGGTCTGCAACTCATTGCAAAAGCATATGATGAACAAACTCTCTTTGATGGAGCACTTTCACTCGAGAGAGAAGTCGCTTACAAAGCATAATGTAATAATAGTGAAACAATCTTTTGCTATTATTTTAAAAAAGGAGTACAACATGGCATATTTTGACAAAGTAAAAGTAAAAGACAAACTCTACGGACTTGTATTTGGTCCGGGAAAAGTTTCTCAGGTTTTTGAAGACTCTCATTATAAAATGATGGTAAAGTTCAAAAACGGATATGAAGTACCATATACGGAAGATGGCATTCCGGGTTGGGGAAACTTTAAAAAACAGACAATATTCTATAAAAAAGATATCGACCTTACTGATGTTGACTTTGGACCAGTAACAAAAGTGCTCTCACCTAAAAAAATTATTAAACTGCGTGAGAAGAACAAGCTTGAAGTTCGTCTTCCTTCTGGTATCTGGACAGATTGTACAAAATGTGTTGCAGGGTATGTTGAAGATATGCTAGAAGCTGAAAACTATCACCTCTTTAGAAAATCTCTAAAGAAAAAGGATAAATAATACTTTACACTATTATTCATACCATTCATATTTTTGCCGTATTTATCTACGGTGGATTTTTATTTACAGACAATCTCTTTATGTCGAAGATGAAACAAACTTTAAATGAAGAGGAATATACAAAAGCACGTGAAGCAATTATGATGCATGTACGTAAAGTTGTTCCAAAAGCACTTATTGTTGCAGTATTATCCGGAATGTATTTATTTACACAGGTTTTTGGAGAGATTGGCCCAGATGGTCTCTCAACTTTTCAAATTGCCCTCTCCATCAAGGCATTTTTAGGTCTCTGGCTTGGATTTCGTGGTGTCAATCAGGTCTTTTTTGGCATTCAGCCATGGGTATTTAAAAGCCATATCTTTCCATTCATTTTAGTAGTTATAATTATACTGCTTTCACAATTTATGTTTTTGGATTTTACCTCTTTTTAACCACAAAAAAGGTATAATCCAAAAATTTTAAACATTTAACTTCTATATACTCTGCAAAGGATAACCATGAGAATTCGTAAACGCGCCCTAACATTTGAAGATGTACTTTTAGTACCGCAATATTCTGAAGTTTTACCAAAAGAGGTTTCTCTTGAAACCAAATTAACACGTAATATCAGCCTTAAAATTCCTATGGTTTCAGCTGCAATGGATACAGTTACAGAATACCGTGCTGCAATTGCAATGGCAAGACTCGGTGGTATCGGAATTATCCATAAAAATATGGATATTGAAACACAATGTAAACAGGTTAGAAAAGTTAAAAAATCTGAGAGTGGTATCATCATTGATCCAATCTATGTACATCCTGATGCAACACTTGCGGATGCAGAAGCCCTTATGAAAGAGTTTAAAATCTCTGGTGTTCCTGTTGTAGATGGACATAACAAGCTTCTTGGAATTCTTACAAATCGTGATATGCGCTTTGAGAAAGATATGCGTAAACGTGCAGATGATGTAATGACAAAAATGCCGCTTATCACTGCAAAAAAAGGTATCTCTTTGGATGATGCAGCAGATATTATGCATAAAAACAAAATTGAAAAACTCCCTATCATTGATGAAGATGGTTTCTTAAAAGGTCTTGTTACTATCAAAGATATCAAAAAACGCATCGAGTACCCTAACTCAAACAAAGATGATTTTGGTCGTTTAGTTGTTGGTGCGGCTATCGGTGTTGGGCAGATGGACAGAGCAAAAGCACTTGTTGATGCCGGTGCTGATGTACTTGTTCTTGATTCAGCTCACGGACACTCCAAAGGAATTCTTGATACTGTAAAAGCCATTAAAGAGTCACTGGAAGTCGATGTAATTGCTGGAAATATCGCTACAGCAGAAGCTACGGAAGCACTGATTGAGGCTGGAGCTGATGGTGTAAAAGTTGGAATCGGACCGGGATCGATCTGTACAACAAGAATCGTGGCAGGTGTTGGTGTACCACAAATTTCTGCGATCGATGAGTGTGCTGCAGCTGCAAGAAAACATGGGGTACCTGTAATCGCAGACGGTGGTATCAAATACTCTGGTGATATTGCAAAAGCTCTTGCAGTTGGAGCTAGCTGTGTAATGGCAGGAAGTCTACTTGCCGGTACGGAAGAGTCACCGGGTGAGACTATTATGTTTCAAGGGCGTCAATACAAATCATACCGTGGTATGGGAAGTATCGGTGCAATGCAAAAAGGTTCAAACGATAGATATTTCCAAGAGGGAACTGCAGCAGACAAGCTTGTTCCAGAAGGAATCGAAGGGCGTGTACCTTTCCGTGGACATATTGCAGGAATCGTTCATCAAATGATGGGAGGTCTGCGTTCTTCTATGGGTTACTGTGGTAGTGAAAGTATCGAAGCGCTCTGGAACAAAGCAGAGTTTGTAGAGATAACATCTGCGGGTCTCAAAGAGTCTCACGTTCATGATGTAATTATCACACAAGAAGCGCCAAACTACCATGTCTAATCAAGAAGTACGATATGCGGGTTTTTGGATCCGTTTTATCGCTTCATTTTTAGATACACTTTTTTTAGCTCTGCCAGTCGCTATCGTCATCTACTTTTTAAGTGATGGCAACTGGTTCGACTTCGCACAATACCAACAAAATATGCAACTTGCAATGAGTGGTAATCCTCACGCACTCGACAATCAGCCACAAACTTCTTTTACATGGGAACTGATCTTTGAAATCTCTGTGTTAGTCGTTACGGTCATCTTTTGGGATAATTGGCAAGGCGCTACACCGGGGAAAAAAATCGTACACATTAAGATTGTAGATGCCAAAACGTATCAAGATATTACAAATAAGCAGGCAATTACCCGCTCACTCGGATATATTCCATCAACCCTGCTTTTTGGTATAGGATTTTTAATGGTTGCCTTTCGTAAAGACAAACGAGCTCTACATGACCTGCTAGCAAATACTGCTGTTATCTATGATGAAGAGGCACTTATAAATTAAACTTCTCTTTATCAAAAAAGCTATCAACAGAGATATTTTTAAAAGCAGCATTGAGTGAAGTAAAGAGTTGCGGAAATTCTTGCTCCATCTTTGCAAGCATCGCTTTTGTACTCTCTCTTGCATGAGGAGCTTTAATATCAAATCGCATAGCAGGACAAGCTTCATCCCCTATCGCTTCAATACCGTTATCTACAACAAAAGCACGCAACTGCCGCTCACGCAACTGAATCAATGGACGAATCACAATCAAACCATTTTCAGCTCTGTATTTTGGTGCTAAAGAGCGCATCTGACCATTATAGATAAAGTTCATAAAAAAGCTCTCAGCAGCATCATCCATATGATGTCCAAGTGCTACTTTATTACATCCATGCTCACGTGCCACAGAGTAGAGATATCCGCGACGCATGCGAGAGAAGAATGAACAGTAAGAGGAGTTTTTACGAATCTTCTCTTTTGCCAGATCATAGGTTTGTGTATCATGGATAATATGCGGGATATCATGCTCTTTGCAGTGTGCTGCAAGATTTGAGTAATCTTCACCCATACCATAGCTAATTGTCACTGCCAAAAACTCAAACTTAAAGGGGGCACGGCGTTGTTGCTCTTTCATAGCATGAATCATAGTAAGAGAATCTTTTCCACCAGAGAGACCCACTAAGATTTTATCACCCTCTTCTATAAGATTAAACTCGGCATTTGTTTTGCCGAGCTTGGACATGATTTTTTTAGAAAGTTTTACTCCCATTAAGCGTTTGCCAACCTGTCAACCATCTTCATTAAAAATTCGGCACTGACCTTTGCAGAGCTCTCAACAAACTCTTCAAAATTAAAGCCTGCATCCATATCTGCAGAGTCGCTGATAGAACGAAGAATGAAAAAAGGAACTCCTAGTGCATCACATACAACTGCAACACTCGCACCCTCCATCTCTAAAGCATCTGCTTTAAAAGTCTCAGCAATAAACTCTTTACGCTCCTCTGATGCGATAAACTGATCTCCAGTTGCAATGATACCCTCTTTCACGTCAACACCCATCTCAGAAGCGACTATCTTACTCAGCGCTATCAAATCTCTGTCAGCCTCAACATAAACACTTCCTTCCGGAACATATCCATGCGGATGTCCAAAGATTGTAATATCCAAATCATGCTGTGCAAGTTTGGAAGCCACTACCAAATCACCGATTTTAAGCTCAGGATTAACTGCTCCGGCAACACCGCTAAAAAGAAGCACATCACAAGCAAACATCTGCAGCATTGTACTCGCTGTTAATGTTGAAAATACTTTTCCTATTTTCGAATACGCCACAACCACATCTATATCTTTATATTTTGCTTTATAGTACTTATTTTTTGCGTAATTGACCTCTTCTACATCATCAAGACGCTCTAAAATCGGTGCCACCTCTTCTGGCATTGCACCCATAATCGCTATTTTCATTTTCTTCCTTATATTTCTACAGTTTTTATCACTGTTTCAAATTTGGCAAGTTGCTCTTTTATATTGCCTTTTTCATCAACAACACAACTTCCACCCCAAAAGCCAAGTCCATCTTCAAAACCGACACGATTTACAAAAACAAGTTGTGCCGAGCACTCACAAGCAACTGTTTGAATAATCTCATACCAACTCTTTTCAATACTCAGTCCATCATCTCCAAATCCACGTGCAGGTGAAGCTACATGAACGATAATCAAATCAGGATCTAATCCGATAAGCTCTTCATGCACACTCTTATGCCATAGATCTTCACAAACCAAAAGAGAGACTCTTTTACCATTGGCTTCAAAAGCTTCAAAGCTATCGCCACCTTCAAAGTAGCGTGCCTCTTCAAACATTCCATAATTTGGCAGATGTACTTTCATATGTTTGGCAACAAGTTTTCCCTGTGTAAAATAGAGTCCACAGTTTCGAAAAACATCCCCGTCACGCAGTGCTGCACCAATAGCAATATCTACATCTTTACTTAATTCAATTAATGAGGTCAGTTCAGACTCATTCCATGCATCTTCATGCAGTTTATCTTGTAAAAGATAGCCACTCAGTGCCAATTCTGGAAAGACTATTAAATCTGTTGTCGTCTTATTCGCTTCAATAATTTTAATGACTTCTTCTAAATTCGAACGGTTTAATTTGGGAGAAGTCTGTGCAAGTGTTACTCTCATATTATGAGCAAACTTCCTCTTTTACCTTCTCTAGTGACGCCATATCAGAGATATTAAGCGTTTTTAGATCTTTTGCTATTCTTCTGTTAAGCCCTTTAAGCACAACTCCGTTTCCAAACTCAATTGCCATATCAACATCCCCTGCAATTGCCTGGATTGACTGTTTATATTTTACAGGTTTTACAAGTTGGTCTTTTAAGAGTGTAACTGCTTCAGCTTTTGTAGCATAAGGCTTTGTGGTAACATTAGAGATAACCGGTGCTTCAAAACTATCAATGATATATTTCTCCATTAGCTCTGCCAATGGCTCTTGAGCCGGAGCTAAAATCTCACAGTGTGAAGCAACAGACATATTTAAAAGCAGTGCTCTTTTTGCACCTGCTTCTTTGAAAGTATCTTCTAAAGATGCCAAATCTGCTCTGTTTCCTGCAACAACAAGTTGTCCATCTTGATTATAGTTTGCCGGCCATACTTGTTTACCTTGCGTCTGCGCATCTGCACAAATTTTCTCAACACTTACATCATCAAGACCAACAATAGCCATCATACCAGCATCTTTTCCTTCACATGCTTCTTGCATATATGCACCACGCTTATGAACAAGTTCAACTGCATCAACATAGTCAATAGCACCTGCCGCACAAAGCGCTGAAAATTCACCAAGAGAGTGTCCTAAGAAAAGCTCAGCTTTTACATCTGGACATGCATCTTTAAAAAGTCTGTATGCAACCATCTGAACTAATAAAATCGCAGGTTGTGTATAAGCAGTTTGTCCAAGCTTTTCATTCTCTTCAAAGATTATCTCCTTAAAGTCCACTCCGATTCTCTCACCAGCTTTAGCAAACATCTCACGTGCCACTTCCGAATTATCATAAAAATCTTTACCCATACCTACCGCTTGTGAGCCTTGTCCTGCAAATATCATAGCTATTTTTTTCATCTGTTTTCCTTTTTATAAATATTGTTTGTTTTCTGAGATCTTTTTTCTGAGTGTATTACGATTGAGTCCCAGTTTATCTGACAACTGTAGTTGTGATTTGAACTTTTTAAGTCCTGCGCGAATCAGTGGTACCTCATAAAGATACAAAAAGTTTCTATAGTCACTGTTTGAACCCAGCTTGTCATAAAGATAATTCTCAATGATTTCCATCAATTCACTATCTTGAATATCCTGTAGCAGATAGTTAATCATTACCTGACGTCTCAGAGAATCTGCATTTCTTGATAAATCAGCTTTGAAGTTTTGAGTATTAAACGATTCATTGCCACCAAAAAGTTCTGCTGCTTCCTTAGCGAACTTCTCAACTAAGAAAGAGACATCTTCTTCTCTCTCACGCAGAGGTGGAATATCAAATTTAACACTAAAAAGATCATCAATAAGCTCATTCTCAAAAGATTGTTTCGCAGTTGCGATGACACGTACTTGTTTCTCTTTAATCATTTGTACAAGTCTACTTAAATTGGGGGAGTTGTCTATATTGATTATGATTAACTCTTTGGAGCTCTCTAGTGCAACAAGCAGTTCATCAAAGTTTGATGCATCAACAATCGATGTATCAGGAAGTATAAAAGAAGCTAATGTTCTTTTACCAACACCACTCTCACCCATGATGAGGGCATTGACACTCAGTGTCTTGAGGAGTGATGCTGTTTTCTTAGCCTGGTTGGAGGCTGAAGATTCAGTTATAAAACTAGTGACATCCACAGCCGCTGCCGCCACCTGTTCCACAACAACCATCATCTGCTTGTTTGTTCTCAGCAGGAACACCAGTCATTGCTTCTTCAGCTGAAGCATCTCTAACATTGTTGATTGTCACTGTAAACATTAAATCTTTACCAGCTAAAGGGTGATTGAAGTCAATTACTACAGAAGTATCTTTGATCTCTTTAACAACAACTTGAACAGTTGAGCCATCTTCACCTTGACCATAAAGTGTCATACCTTCAGTAAGTTCAATTCCAGCAAACTGCTCTTTTGGAACTTCTTGAGTAGCTTCTGCATTGTACTCACCATAAGCATCTGCAGCTTTTACAAGAACATCACCTTTTTCACCGATGTTCATATCTTTGATTCCATTTTCTAAACCTGGAATAATTTGACCTTTTCCAAACATAAATACTAATGGCTGTCCACCAACATTACTATCTACTACTTTATCGCCATCTCTTACTTCATACTCTAATGATACGATTTGATTTTGCTCAATTGCCATATTTATACCTTAATTTTTGTTTCGTGGATTTTAGCATAATTTCTTATTTCTTTAGCTGAAAATTATGCTCGTTTTTTTACTTTAAGCGTCTTTTGGCTTCACTTGCTTCCTTGGAGTTTGGATACTTCGCAATGATTGCCTTATAAAAAGATTTTGCATGCGCTTTATCCCCTGTTCTATCCATTGAGATAGCTGTATGCAACATCAATGTTGGCATATATTTCGCTTTAGAATAAAGCTGTGATGACTTTTTAAAATAAGAGATTGCTCTTGCATAGTTCTTACGTTTAAAATTCATCTCACCTATCATATAGTGTGCATATGCAGGTTTATACTTTCTCTTTATCAACTCTTCATAATTGGCAATTGCTTTTGTATAGTACTTTTTATCATAATTCTTTTTCGCTAAATTATAAAGCTCTGCACTGCTGATCTTAGAGCTGCTATTTGATTTGCCTCTCTTCCCTGATTTTAACTCTTTTGCTACTAAATCTTTAAAATCATTCACACTCTTTACTAAAGAGTTATATTCATCTTTCGTAACATAGTGTGTATTGATTTCATCTAAAAGTTTTGAGATCTCTAAAATACTTAGCTTCAATTCTTCAATTTTTTTAGAATTCTCTTGAATAGATTCACTAAGTCTTACCTGATACTCATTGGCACTAGTAAAGCCTAACTCCTCTTCTTCTTTTAATTTTTGAAGATTGATTTTATTGTTATGTGTTTTTCTGCTTATACTCTCAACTATGCTCTGCAGACCATCTATTCTCTCACGTAAAGAATCTAATTGACTTGCCTGTGAATTGCTCTTCTGTGCAACTTTTTTCAGCTTGTCTTTTGTTTCTAATATAACTTTTTCGCTAGAAGTAAGCCCGTAAGGCTCAGGACTTGAGAGATCTCCGGCACCAAACGCTGAAGGTTCGGCTGCTAAGAGATAGATTGGTGCAGTAGCAACAATAAAAGCACTTACTATTGCACTACGTTTCATAATTTTTACTTAAATTATGGAAGAAGTTTGAAGTTAACGCGACGGTTTTTAGACCAACACTCTCTTGTATGATCTGTACATACAGGATTAGACTCACCATAACTTACCATTGAGATACGAGAAGCATCAATGCCATCAGCTACTAGTGCTTTTTTAACTGCATCAGCACGTTTTAGGCCAAGTGCAAAGTTATACTCATCACTACCCCACTCATCACAATTACCTTCAAGCTTAACATTGAAAGATTTTGCAGCATCTGTTTTTCCAAGCTCTGCAGCTTCGTCAATTTTAGCTTGCATCTCTGGAGTAATATTATACTTGTCAAATGCGAAATAAACTGTTGGAAGTTTACTTTCTATCTCAGCCATTGTCATTTCAGCTGTAGTCTCTGTACTTGAACTTACAACACTGTCTTCAGTTGATACAGTCTCAGTTGCTGGAGCTTGAACTTCCTGAGCAGCTGGCGCAGAAACCTCTTCTGTCTTGCTATCTACTGCAGGTTCTTTAGAAGAACATCCACTAAAAACTAAAAGTGCTGTAACAACACTAGAAAGTACTATACTTTTCATATCTATTTCCTTGAATATTTAATGTCAAAATATTATACCAAAAAAATGGCAATAGTTTCTTTACCTATGTTTACTTACCAATCCATAGATTGTACTCTTCCGTATTTCAAAGGGAAAAGGTAGTTTTTATTGTAATTAAGTCTTATGATACCAATGGCACTTTGGCCTTTATAGTTTTTAATAAAAATTATTGCATCACCATCTTTTGAAAATCTTGGAAACTCATTTACACCTATTGCAGTAAGACGTCTGATAAAGTCTGTTTTAGTAGAGATCAGATGCAGATTAAAAGTATTTTGACTAAATGCATTTGAGCTCTCTCTTGCTTTATATACTATATAATTTCCATGTGCACTACACGCTGAATTGCTTCTTCCATAATAAACCATCTGCTCAACTTCATTTGTATCGAGTCGTTTTGAAAAAACATTTGGATACCCAAGTCTAGAAGATATAAAAACAATTTGATTTTTGCTCATAAACTGTGCATTTACATCTATACCACTGTATTGTGTAAGACGTTTGTATTTTTTAGTCACTGTGTTAAAGCTGTAGATATCCGGCTGACCATCTAAAGCCATAGTAAGTAGCAATGTTTTTCCATCACTACTTACATCAGAACATACCATCATACCATCTGAAGATATGATATTTTTTACTTTTCCACTCTTTATATCTACATATTTCAGTGTAGGTTTGCTTGTATCTAAAACTGTATAATAAAAAGCATTTTGTGCTTTGTTTGCCCATTTTGGGAAAATATTAAACCCACCTTTTAAAATTGTATGCTGATATGAAAGTGTATAGTCTGCAATAACTATCTCACTTTTCATAGGTGCGATTATTCGAGAAAATATAACTTTTCTCTTCATCCATGCGACTGAAGGTTCACCCATAAACTCATTAATATCATAGGCAATTGCGTGAGAGATAAACATAAATATATCTTGTTTACTTACTCTATAGTTCTTAGAATAAACCTCTTCATTTTTTTGCAGTAGTTTTACTTGAACATTTAAAGCAGCATTGTCATCTTCAAACATTTTATAGCGAAGTACATAGGCCATGTCTTTATTTTCAACAAGTACATCAACATCATTATAGTTTGCTATGCGGTGATGTCTGTCAACATTGAAAATTGAAAGAACATTCAAGTCTGCTATCAATGTTTTAAAAAAACGCAGTCGAAAAGTGTCATCATAACTGATAGATGCATCCTCTACTGCAATTGAGGGAACCGTATCAGCTTTTTTTATCACTTCTATCGTTGCATCATTTGCAAAAACAAAACTTATTAGCATCAATAATGAAAATATAACTTTCAAACTCTACTCCTTGGAAATTAGTACTACAATTGTTCTGCTAGACTTACCTTGAGGATTTTTTGGAAATACAACATTTTTAAGTCTCTCTTTTATCTTATCAGCTTCTGCATTGAGTGCTTCATTTGCCGAATAGTTTAATATTCGAAAATCAGTCATGCGCCCCAAAGGGTCTATCTCAATGACTGTTTTAACACTATGTCCCTCACTGTTTGGAGGAACATTGAAATGCTGATAAACAATTGCTTGAATTTTAGCTAAATATTCATTAACCTCATTTGCCGTTGAAGTCTGCTGTTGATTTTTATCAGATTCTTTACTATCAAGTTTTTCTAGTTTTTCAGAGAGTGAGTCTACGCTGTTTTTCTCTGCAGTTTTTATCTTTTTTGCTATATCTTGAATACGTTTTGAGTTAACTTTTTTTGGCTTTTGTTTATGGGAAATCTTCTGTGTCCAGACATTGGAAAAGAGATCATTTACATCAATATCTTGCGCTTTACTTGTTGCAGTACTCTGTGGAGCTGAAACCTGAGATGTAAACTTTGAGATATCTTTTGGCATAACAACAGATACTGCGATGAATTTATCTTTTTTCATTGCATAGGATTTGTCTTTTTTTATTGCAAACATCATAACAATAAAAAGTGTTGAAAAAAGGAAAAAAAGAGTAAAAGAAATCACCCCACCAAGAATAAAATAATTTTTGTTCTTATCCATTGGTCGCTAGTGAAACCTCAGAAAAACCTGCCTGCTTTACTGCAGCCAGTATAGACATAACAACACCGTAATCCAGTGTCTTATCTGCACTGATTAGCACGGTTGCTTTTTTATCGAGTTTTTTTGCATAGAGAAAAAAGTTGTCTGTAAAAGCATTCAAAAGAAAATTTCTTTTATTTACCTTTATATTGCCCTCTTTATCGATAGTAATATGAACAGGAGGAATTTTAGAGAGTTGCTCTGTTGTAGAGCCTTGTGGCAGTTTAATATTTTCTTCAAAAATAATATTTGGGGCAATAACCATCAAAACAACAAGTAAAACCAGCATTACATCCACTAAAGGTGTAATGTTCAGTTCTGGTTTTTCATCCCAATCATAGTTCATTTTTTAGGCCTTACGAGCTAAAATTGCATCACTTTGCATCTGAAGATAAGAAATCAATTCAAAAGATTTTCGTTTTAATAGTTGATGATAAGTATAGGAAAATATTGCTACAAAGATACCTGAAGCCGTAGCGACAAGTGCATCACTTACACCTGCAGATATGACAGACATGCTTCCCGTAGTTTGACCGATATGTGCAAAGGTATCTAATATAGAGACTACCGTACCAAAAAGTCCGATAAACGGTGATGTTGAAGCAAAAATAGAGAGGATTGAGAGCCCTTTTGTCGCCTCTTTTGTTGCAGCAAGCATTGCAAGATCTAAAACTTCTTTTGAAACAATATTACTACTTTTAATAAAATTATTTAAAAAAGAGTTTTCGTTAACAGTAGTGGCACCAAGCAGGAGTGATTCTAAAGAAGCACTCTCACTTTTGAGCCAACTGTTAAGAGAAAAATAGCGGTAGAAAAACACCCAGTTCAAAATAATAAAGTATATTGACAAGAGAATCAATACGCCTATCGTAACCGGATGGCTTTTCAGATAGAAATCGATTAAATTATTAATCATATATTATATTAATCTTTGAGCTGCTGACTCTATTTTAGCAGACACAGAAGCAATAGCAGTGCTTGAATCTGCAACATCATTAATGAGTTTCTTCGCATCTTCAAGAGCTTTGGCGATTTCAGCTTCGTTTGCACCACGAATAGGTGCAGCACCCTCTACTAAAATAACAACTTTATCTTCACTAACCTGAGCAACACCCCAGTCAATAACAACAGATTCGACTGATTTATCTTCTTTTTCAACGTCAACAACACCAGCTTCCAACAAAGTTGTCAGTGAAGCATGACCTGCTAAAACGCCAAACTCTCCCTCTTTACCAGGAAGAACCACACTAACAGCTTCATCATTGAAGATTTCACCGTTAGGAGTTAGGATTTCAAGTTTAAACTTATCCATTACAGTCCTTTACTAAGCATAGAGCTTATTTGTTTTTCTCGTGTTTAGCAATAGCCTCATCCATGCTACCAACCATGTAGAAAGAGTTTTCTGACATATGGTCATAGTCACCATTAAGAATACCTTTAAATCCTTTAATAGTATCTTCAAGAGAAACATATTTACCAGGAGCACCTGTGAACACCTCTGCAACGAAGAATGGTTGAGAAAGGAATTTCTCAATTTTACGAGCACGCTCAACAACATTTTTATCATCTTCTGAAAGCTCATCCATACCAAGAATCGCAATGATATCTTGAAGGTCTTTATACTTTTGAAGTGTTTGTTGAACACCACGAGCTACTGCATAGTGCTCTTCACCTAAGATTTGTGGATCAAGCAATCTTGAAGTTGAGTCAAGTGGATCAACTGCAGGATAGATACCTTTTTCCGCAATTTTACGGTTCAGTACTGTTGTCGCATCTAAGTGAGCAAAAACAGATGCCGGAGCCGGGTCAGTCAAGTCATCTGCAGGTACGTATACCGCTTGTACTGATGTAATTGAACCATTTTTCGTAGATGTAATACGATCTTGTAATGCACCCATTTCACGAGCAAGAGTCGGTTGATAACCAACAGCTGAAGGGATACGACCAAGAAGTGCAGACATCTCTGAACCAGACTGTGCGAAACGGAAGATATTATCGATGAACATAAGAACATCAAGTTTCTTCTCATCACGGAAGTACTCAGCCATAGTAAGACCAGTAAGCGCGATACGGTTACGTGCTCCAGGAGGCTCAGACATTTGACCGTAGCACAGTGCAACTTTGTCAAGAACGTTCGATTCTTTCATTTCGTAGTAAAGGTCATTACCTTCACGTGTTCTTTCACCAACACCAGCGAAAACTGACAAACCTTCATGACCATGAGCAACATTGTGAATAAGCTCCATGATAATAACTGTTTTACCAACACCAGCACCACCGAATAGTCCAACTTTACCACCTTTTGCATAAGGAGCAAGAAGGTCAACAACTTTGATACCAGTCTCAAACATCTCTGTTGTAGTTGACTGATCAACTAACGGTGGAGGATCACGGTGAATAGACCATGTTGGTGCATCTTCTACTTGATCACCACCATCGATTGTCTCACCAATTACATTGAAGATACGTCCAAGTACTTTCTCACCAACTGGAACCTGAATAGGTGCACCAGTGGCAGTAGCTTCCATACCGCGAACTAAACCTTCACTCATATCCATTGCAATCGTTCTTACACGACCGTCACCTAAGTGCGCAGCAACTTCTAAAACTAAACGATGTTCCGTACCATCCAAATTAACATTTACTTCAATAGCTTCGTTAATTACTGGAAGATAACCATCAAAATCAACATCAACAACAGGACCCATTACCTGGCTAATTTTTCCAATCATATTTTTCTCCATTATTTCATAGACTCCACACCACTGATAATTTCTATCAGCTCTGTAGTAATAGCAGCTTGACGTGCTTTATTAAATTCAACATTTAAGTTTTTCACCATCTCTTTTGCATTGTTCGTTGCCGTATCCATCGCCTGCATACGTGCAGAATGTTCAGCAGCAACTGAATCAATCAAAGAGTAGTACATATTGTAATTAATATATTTTTCTACTAAAGAATCAAGCATTTTCTCTTCATCTTCAGCTTCAATCTCTAACATAGAGCTTGATTGTATTTTGTCACAATCAAATGCCTCTGTATCAACAGGTAAGATAGTGTTTACATGTAACTCTTGTGTTATCATGTTCTTATACCCGTTATATACGATATGTAGAGCATCAATCTTTCCATCTTTATAATCTGCGATAGAAGTCATGATAAAATCATCAGATCTCTCTTTATCCGGTTTAGAACTAAGACCTACAACTGTGTCAAACATCTCAACTTCATTGTAGTTAAAAAATTCTATACCTTTTTTACCGATACCACGTAAACGCACCTTTACGTTTTTCTCTTTATACTCTTTTAAAAGTTTGTTAACAGCTTTAATTGTTTGAATATTAAAACCACCACAAAGACCTTTATCAGCAGTAACAAAAACGATGTCAACCATTTTTGGATTTTCAATCTTTTTAAAACAACGATTGTCTAATCCGCCAACTTTGCTACATTTAATGCGTCCAGCTATTTCGGCAATTACCTGATTCATTTTTTGAGCATAAAGACGAGAACGTTTTGCAAGTTCTTCTGCACGGCGAAGCTTTGCAGTTGAAACAAGCTTCATAGCACGTGTCGTCTTTTGAGTGTTAGAAACACTCTTTATCTGTCTCTGAATATCTTTCAAGTTTGCCATAAAATATTCCTTAGTTCGCTACAAAGCTAGCTTTGAACTCTTCAAGTGCTTTCATTAATAATGATTTTGTATCATCATCTACTTTTTTGCTGCTTCTGATGTTCTCAAAGATTTGAGGATAAGAAGCTTCAATGAATGGATACAGTTCAGCTTCGAAACGTACAACGTTTGATGCATCGATATCATCTAAGAAACCTTCATTTCCAGCGAAGATAATAACAACTTGTTTCTCAACAGAAAGTGGTGAGAAAGGCCCTTGTTTAAGAACTTCAACCATTCTTTGCCCACGCTCGAGCTGGTTACGAGAAACTTCATCAAGATCAGATGCAAACTGAGCAAATGCTTGAAGTTCACGGTACTGAGCAAGGTCAAGACGTAATGTACCAGCAACTTGCTTAGTAGCTTTAATCTGAGCAGCACCACCAACACGAGATACTGAAAGACCAACGTTAATCGCTGGACGTACACCTGAGTTGAAAAGGTCAGTCTCAAGGAAGATTTGACCATCAGTAATTGAGATAACGTTTGTTGGGATATAAGCCGCAACATCTCCCGCTTGTGTCTCAATGATAGGAAGTGCAGTAAGTGAACCTGCACCATTTTCGTCAGAAAGTTTCGCAGCACGCTCAAGAAGTCTTGAGTGAACATAGAAAACATCCCCTGGATATGCTTCACGACCTGGAGGACGACGAAGAATAAGTGACATTTCACGGTAAGCAACTGCATGCTTAGAAAGATCATCATAAACAATAAGACCATGACGTGCATTGTCACGGAAATACTCACCCATAGTAACACCAGTGTATGGAGCCAAGAATTGAAGTGCAGCAGCTTCAGCAGCTGTAGCAGATACGATAATTGTGTACTCCATTGCACCGTGCTCCTCTAAACGACGAACGATTTGTGCAACAGTTGATTCTTTTTGACCAACAGCAACGTAGATACATACAACACCATTACCCTTTTGGTTAATGATTGTATCGATAGCTACTGTAGTTTTACCAGTTTGTCTGTCACCGATGATAAGCTCACGCTGACCACGACCGATTGGAACAAGTGCATCAATCGCTTTAATACCAGTTGCAAGTGGCTCATGAACAGATTTTCTCTCCATAATACCAGGAGCTTTCTCTTCTACAAAACGCACTTCGCTTGTCTCAATTGGACCTTTACCGTCAATTGGCTCACCAAGTGCATTTACAACACGTCCAAGAAGTGCATCACCTACAGGAACTTTTAAAAGAGTACCTAAACGTTTAACGCTCATACCCTCTTTAAGCTCAACTCCAGAACCAAGAATAACAACACCTACACTGCTCTCTTCAAGGTTCATTACTAAACCTTTTGTTCCTTCTTCGAACTCTACCATCTCTCCTGCCATAACATTGCTAAGTCCGTAAACCTGTGCAACACCATCAGCATAAGAAACAATCTTACCTGTTTCATTAATATCAACACTTAGTTCAAAGTTGTCGATACGCTCTTTAATTATTGAGCTGATTTCATCAGCTTGAATTTTTGCTACCACTATTGTTCTCCTCTCTTGAAGTTAAATTGCTTTAATTATATGATTTATAATTTGACTATCGATTCTATCTTTAGAGAAATTAATCTCAATTCCAAGACCTTCGACTTCTACTTTGATTCCATTAAAATCGTTTTTCACGAATGAAAAAGAGATTGTAGAATTAAATTTTTTACTCAAACCCTTACCAAGTTCATCTATAACTTTCGTGTCAATCTCACTGTCGCTATAAATTATGCCTTCATAAGTTTTTGTCGTGTTTGCTATATCTTTTTTCAATTCCTTTGCAATCGCAGGAATGATACTTACTCTTTTGTTCTCAACCAATAACTTAATAAGGTTGTTTAATTTATCTGAATTAGCTGGCTTTACTGCTTCTAATAAAATCTCTGATTTGACCTTAGCATTCACTTCAGGATTACCAATAATGCTAACAAATTTATCATCCTTAAAAGAGTCTGCCAAAGCATCAAATACAGATGAGATATTTTGAACTGTCTCTAAGTCGAAATCACTTTTGAGTGCTTTTATATATCTTTTTGCAATCAGTTCTTCCATCTATGCCACCTTTTTCAAAATAACATTTGCCATAGCTTCTCTATCGAAGATTTCAGAACTTTGATCTAATGTTTCAGCGACAACAGTTTCAACTACGTCACGAACCATATTTCTTTGTTCAAACTCTTTTTTAGATGCATGTTGCTTCACCATAGCTTCTAATTCAACATCACACTGTGCCATGATATTGTCATTTATAATCTTATTCTCTTTTTTAGAACTTACTGCCAACTCTTCAGCAAATTTCTCTGCTTCAGAAATTTTAGTAAGTGCCTCTTTTTTAAGAGCAATTGATTCATCAAGTTTCTCTTGAACTTTTTTCAACTCATCAGCAATACCCTGACTTCTTGACACAAAAAAGTTCTTTACCGGTTCCCCTACTAGATACCAAATAAGCCCTACAAAAAGAAGAAAGTTCACAGTTCTTTGAACTATATCCGTTCCTCCCTCATGCGCAGCTTCAGATGCTAATGCATAAGTTGATATCATAAGTATTAATACTAGAATTCTACTCACATCACACCCTTATATCTGACTCATTTTAGCTTTTAAAGCTTCTTTAAACATTGGAACTTGACTCATTAAGTCATTAGTCAACTCTTCTTTAGATTTCGCAAGTGATTGCTCAAACTCTAAATACTCTTGTGCAAGTTCAGCACGTTTTGCTTCTAACTTACTGTCTGCCAATTCCTTAGCATCCGCGATAACTTTTTCTCTTAGGGCCGCAGCTTCTAGTTTAGCATTCATAATAATTGATTCTGCTTTTGCATGAAGTTCATTGATTTCACTATCGTTTGAGCCTACTTTATCAAGGTCTCTTTTGATATCTTCATCACGTTTATGCATAAAACTGATTAATGGATTATAAAGCCAACTATTTAGAACGGCTATAAGCGAAACAAATACAACAAATGTAGCCAAGAGTAGTATTGGATTTATATCTAACATAGCACCTCCTAAAAGTTGCGAGATTATACTATGATTAAATTGAAAGGATAGTTAAATTGGAGTAAAAAATTGAAATTTTTTGTCACTAGTCTGTTAAATGTGACAAAAATTCCTCTGCTTCTTCTTGAGAATCAAACTCTAATGTAAGTCTGTTTTTAGAACTTTTTACATAAAATCCCAAATCATTGAGTTTTTCTTTGAGTTTTGAAAAGTCTAATATAATTTCATCACTTGTAGATGAACTCTTTTTTACATCTTCTTTTTTGATGTTTTTAATCATCGACTCAACATCACGAACACTGAGTTTCTGACCGATAATAGAGTTAACCATTAGTTGTTGTTCTTTTTCATCAAGACCAACTAAAACTTTTGCATGACCTGCTGATATCTTTTTCTCAATAAGTGCTTTTTGTGTCTTGGATGAGAGTTGTAAAAGTCGCAGTGTATTTGTAATATGTGCACGGCTTTTATGAATCATCGTTGCCAACTCTTCATGTGTTATGTCATGAAGTTTGATAAGTTCATGATATGCCTCAGCCAATTCAACAGAATTTAACTCTTCTCTTTGAATGTTTTCAATAAGAGCGAACTGACGCATCTTCTGTTCATCAGAGTTCAGAACAATGGCACGAATCTCTTTAAGCTTTGCAAGCTTGGAGGCACGAAATCTTCTCTCACCTGCAATTAGAACATAACCGTCAATATCTTCAGTAACGACAACAGGTTGCAATAATCCATCATTTTTAATTGATTCGGCAAGTTCTGCCAAAGCAGTATCATCAAAAGATTTTCTCGGTTGGAAAGGATTAGGTCGAATATCTTTTAAAGGAATCTCTAGAACTGCATCACGCTGTGAACTCTCGTTCTCGTACGCCTCATCCATTTCACCTAAAAGTGCATCTAAACCACGTCCAAGTTTCTGTGTCTTCATTATTTTATAATCGCCTGTGCTAAATTTTGATATGCAAGAGAACCTGCTGATTTTACATCATATAAAATTGCAGGTTTACCAAAAGATGGTGATTCTGCAAGTTTTACATTTCTAGGTACTACTATATATCTGTCTTTTTCATCTTTAAAGAGCTTCCCTTTAAAATGCTGACGCAAATCTGCAAATACCTGTTTTGAAAGGTTATTTTGAGCAGAGAACATTGTAGGGATAAAACCTTTGATAGTCAGTTTTGGATTAATCGATTTTCTTACTAACTTTACAGTATTTAAAAGTTGTGCAAGACCCTCCAGTGCAAAAAACTCACACTGAATAGGAATGATAACCGAATTTGAAGCTGAAAGTGCATTGATCGTCATCGGTCCAAGTGCCGGAGGAGAGTCGATAATGATATAGTCATAATCTTTTTTTACATTCGCAATGGCTTTTTTAAGCACCAACTCACGTCCTTTGGCTTTATCTGCATCATAGTACTCTTTTTCTATCCCTACAAGACCGATGTTTGAAGGAGCAAGATGGAGAGTTGGGAGGTCTGACTTTAAAATGATATCTTTGAGTTTTTTTGTACCGATGAGCACATGATAGATATTAAACTCATAATCATTCCTGTGAAATCCAAGTGATGTCGTTGCATTAGCCTGTGGATCTGAGTCAATGAGCAGTACTTTTTTTTCAGCAACGGCAAGAGAAGCTGCCAGGTTTACAGCAGTCGTCGTTTTACCTACTCCGCCTTTTTGATTTGCAATTACAATTACTTCACTCATCTTAAACCGTATATCCTCTCACCATTTATCTCCAAACTGCCATCAGAACTTAATTTTGCACCACGCAGAGAAACTTTGTTCTTGTTAATATGTGTGTAAAAATTTTGATTCTTGTAAAATTCTAACTTATATTTGCTAAAAACTTGCTTCCATAAAACTTTTTTTTCAATATTTTTGAAATAATTTTCCAAGAGCTTTTTTTTCTCTACTGCAACATCAAGTGATGCGTGAGCCTCTGGTGCACTGCTGCTGTTTAATCCTATGCCGCAAATTACTATATCTTGTACTAAATTTGTAATTGTTCCACCAATTTTTTTATCTGCAAGATAAAAATCATTGGGCCACTTTATCCATACATCAGAACCAAGCTCTTGGAGTGTCTCTTTTAAAATATAGGAAAAATAGATAGATGCAGATTCCAGTTTCAGATCTTCTGGCAAAAAGCTCTTTTTTACAGCAAAAGAGAAAAAGAGATTTCCCTCTTCTGATATCCACTTATTTTCACGACTTCCTATACCGTCAGTCTGCAAGTCAGCACTAACAGCTACAGGAGCTTGAAGTTCATTTGTAGTGATTTTTTCTTTGAGATATTTTTGTGTTGAGTGGATAGTATCAAGATAGATAATCTGCAACACTTAACCTTTTGCCATTAATATAAGCAAGCACATCCATCTCTTTTTTTGATTCTGGCTGCACTCTAAAAATTCTAATGCTTCCCTTTTGACATCCGACAACAATACTCTCTTTATCAATGTTCAAAATCTTTCCGGCTTCATTAGAAGACTCTTTGGCTTCAAGTACGATTTTCTTGAGTTTTAACTTACTCTCTAGGTATATGCCTGGCCAAGGTGTAAAAGCTCTATATTTGTTAAAAAGTATCTGAGCATCTTCAAAAGTAACCAAGCCATCCGCTTTTGTTATCTTCTTACAGTGTGTTGCTTTTGTTTCATCTTGTGGAATGGGAGTATATGAATGAAAGTTTTTCACTACATCAATCGTCAGTGTTGTAGCTACTTGCGTGAGCCTATGAAAAAGCTGCTCAAGCATCTCATCATCGGCCACTTGAATCTTTTCAATCTTTAAGATATCACCCGTATCAAGTCCCTCTTCCATCAACATTGCAGTCACACCTGTCTCTTTATCACCGTTTAAAAGAGTTTGTTGAATTGGAGATGCTCCACGATACTGTGGGAGTATGGAAGCATGAAGATTAATGCATGGTGCATGATCTAATATCTCACGTGGCAATATCTGTCCATATGCTGCTACTACAATATAATCACACTCTATTGTCAAAAGCTCACGCACAACTGCTTCCTCACGCAGACGTACAGGTTGATAGATAGGTATATTATACTCTTGTGCCGTTACTTTTACTGGTGGAGGTGTAAGTACTTTTTTACGTCCTACCGGTTTGTCAGGCTGTGTATATACTGCAACAACATCTATCTTACTATCTTCTATAAGCTCTTGTAAAATAGCATCAGCATAATCGGGAGTTCCCATAAAAATGACTTTTATCATGACTCTGCAGCCTTAGTAAAGAGTGTTCCACCCATATGTCTGCCTTCAAGCATAAAATGTTTGACATCACTTAAATCAAATCCACTTGCTAAGAACATCTCTCTGTTATTTTCTAAGAGATATGCTGCTGCTTTGAGTTTTGTAACTATCCCACCCGTTGCAAAGATATTGTTTGGTGTCACCTCTTGACTTAACATCTCTTTATCAATATTATGGACAACTTTTTGAACTTTTGCATCACTGTTTTTTCTCGGATCACTATCATAAAAAGCATCGATATCTGAAAGGATAATAAGCATATCTGCATCTGTATGTTTTGTTATATAGGCTGAGAGTTGGTCATTATCTCCAACTTCGAGCTCATCAGTTGCGGTTGCATCATTTTCATTGACAATTGGGATAACACCGTTACGTAGCAGTGTCTCAACTGTATTTTTTATTCTTTTAATATCATCTGATTTATTGAGATTTGCTGCAGTTACCAAAACCTGAGCAGTCACGACATCATGTTTCTCAAACTTCTTTGCATATCTACCCATAAGAACCGGTTGCCCAATAGCAGCTAATGCCTGCTTATTGGCGATGACTGTTCTATCAAGTTTGAGTTTTGTATATCCACCAGCAACAGCACCTGAAGAGACTAAAATCACTTCATATTTTTTACGAAGCTCAACCAAAAAATTTACAAGTGCCTGCATACGAGTGAGTGCAATTTCACCATCTTGTGTGAGTACTGCACTTCCTACTTTAACAACAACACGTTTCATATTTTCTACTTTCTGTCAGACTGTACTAAATTAAAGAGTGCATATTTGAGTGGCTCTATATTTTTATGTGTAGCAGAAGAGATTGGAGCAATGAAATATGGTTTTTCTCTCTTAAAACCAAGTGTTTCATCCGCACTTTCTTGAATAAAATATGGTAATGCAGCGTCAAAGTCAAATTCACTCTGCTTACTTGGAGTAAGTCCCAACATCTCAATAAAATTCGTCACTAAATTCTCAACATCTTCCGGTGGAACGATATCTACACGAGTCAGTGCTATCGCATATTTTGAAGTTCCAAGTTTTTCTGAAAAAGAAGCCACTTCATCTTTAAGAACTTCTATCTGCTCTTTTAAATCACGGTATGAAGCCAAATCAATCATAAAAAGGAGTGTTTTTGTACGCTCAATATGACGAAGAAACTTGATTCCAAGTCCTTTACCTTCATGTGCTCCACCGATAATTCCAGGGATATCAGCCATTACAAATGACTCATAATCTCCAATATTTACCTGACCGAGCTTTGGTGTGAGTGTTGTAAACTCATAGTTTGCAATCTCAGGACGAGCATTTGATACTGTTGAGATGAGTGTTGATTTTCCAACATTTGGAAAACCGACAAGTCCAACATCAGCAATAAGTTTCAAGTCAAGCTTGATTTTACGCGTTTCTCCCTTTTCACCCGGTTGTGCATAGGTTGGTCTTTGGTTTGTAGGGGATTTGAAGTGCGTGTTTCCAAGTCCACCTTTTCCACCTTCTAAAAACTTTACCTCTTGACCATCTTCAACCATGTCAAGTAAAACTTCGCCTGTTTCAGCATCAACTATCTGCGTTCCAGGTGGTACGATGATAACTTTTTTAGCACCTGATTTTCCTGTACAGTTTGAACCCTCACCAGGACGGCCGTTATCTGCTTTTATATGCATCTTTCTTTGAAAATGTGAAAGTGTATGTGTGTTGTTGTCACATCGAAACCAGATGTCACCACCTTTTCCACCATCTCCGCCATTTGGACCACCATTGAGTACAAATTTTTCGCGACGAAATGCCACACATCCTGGCCCACCTTTACCTGATGAGACTGTTAATTCGACACTATCTGTAAACATTGTCTGATCCTTTTTATATCTAGCTATTTAAATACTTAAGAAAAAACTATTATAAAGTAAATTATTAAATATTTTGAGTTTTGTTTTTTGGAAATATATTCCGAAGTGATAGAAAAAAAATGTTTGAGCCAAAGCTCAAACAGATGTAGAATTATGCAGCAGGGATAATTGAAACTTGTTTACGTTTTTTATCTTTTCTTTCAAACGCAACAACACCGTCAACTAAAGCAAAAAGAGTATGATCTTTTCCCATACCTACATTTTTACCCGGATGAACTTTTGTTCCACGTTGGCGAACGATAATGTTACCAGCGATTACAGCTTCACCACCATATTTTTTTACACCAAGTCTTCTACCAGCTGAGTCACGATTATTCTGTGTACTCCCTTGACCTTTCTTATGTGCCATCTTGAATCTCCTCTAAGTTTAGTTAAGCTACTATGCAGCTATTTTCGTGATACGTACACGAGTATGATCTCTTCTGAAACCACGTTTTACTTTACTATCTTTACGACGACGTTTTTTGAAAATCACAACTTTCTTGTCACGTCCTTCGCTGATAACTTCAGCAGTTACAACAGCACCATCCACATATGGAGCTCCAACTTTAAGCTCACCAGCATTTACTGCGAGAACTTCTTTGATTTCGATAGTAGCTTCTGGTTCTAATGACATTTTATCTAAAGAAAGAACGTCACCTTCTTGAACTTTATACTGCTTACCACCATTTTTAATAATTGCGTACATCTATGGTCCTTAAATATTTTTAGGTTGTATTTCTACAAAAAGTGCGGAATTATACCCATTCAAGCTTTAAGTTATGTTTAATTTCTTATTTATCTCTTATTTTCCTAAAAAGTATTACTGTTTTTTTAACAACAAGTCGTATAAAAAAGAATAAACTATAAAGAATAAACGTATATATTAAAGGATGAAAGTAATTTTTTCTCTCTTGCATCAAAGAGATTCTCTCTGTAGGATTAAAGAGCAAATCAGGATGCATCATAAGTGCGAGGACGACAAGCAAGATAGCATAAATCGCCATCTCTCTTATCAGAGTTTTTTGCATCCTACATCAATCCTCTCATCATCAAATACCAATACATTGGTTTTAACATATAGAGGTCAAATGCCCACCACATCCAGCGTGGTTGTTCTACTGCTAGTGGGAATGACGGTGCTGCACCTTTATAATTGAACTCTGCAAGAATGATTTTACCATACTGTGTTTTGAGTGGACATACAGTATAGCCGTCAAATTTTTCTTTTGGCTCTTTTCCTTCCATCACAGCTAAAAGGTTTGCGACCATAATCGGCCCATGGTGACGAGCTGATCCACCGGTTTTGCCTTTAGGAACACCACAGATATCACCAATTCCAAATACATTTTTATAGCGTCTGTGTTGCAATGTATACTGATCAACTTCAAGCCAACCTTTTCCAGTTCCCTTTTGCCATGCAAGTTTGGAGTTAGCCACGGCATCAACCCCAGCCATCGGTGGTACAATATGAATAAAGTCATACGGCATCTCAACACGATCAACCTTCTTGATCATATCATACTCTTCTAAGTCCTCGTCATATTCACCTTTAACTTCATACTTATACTCAAATGTTGCTATTTTTTTATCAGCATCAATCGCGATAAGGTTATGTTTGAATTTATTTGTAATATTTCCATAACGAGGCTGAACAACCTCTTTTAACTCTTTGTCAACTGCCGGTACCGCACCAAAAAGTTTACTACCGTTTGTCGCAAAAGTAAACTCAGCTGTCAAACCATCACGTTTAAGATAGTCATCACTGAGATAGAGGATTTTTTGAGGAGCACCACCACATTTGATCGGTGTTGCAGGCTGTGTACAGATAACTTTTGGCTTACCATTTTTGGCAGCCTCTTTAAGCTCATTGAACCAATCCCAAGTGATACTACCACCATCTGCTGTTCCAGCTTCAGGGTCATTGAGATAAACCGAAGAGATACCATTCTTACCGATCATATCTTTTGTAAGCCCCTCAATCCACTCATAATGATACTGAAGACCAGTAGCTACAACAAGGTAGTCATAACTCACCTCTTTACCAGCACGTGTGATAACCTTATTGTTATCCGGATCAAAAGTTTTTACCTCATCTTTAATCCAGTTTACATCATCTGGAATGAACTCTTTGTTATCTTTGACAATATCTTCAAAGGTATACTCACCTGCAGCCATAAATACTTGACCTGGTTGATAAAGATGCTTCTCATTTGGAGCAATTAGTGTAATATCTGGATGTGAAAGCGCAGCATGGAGTCGTGCCATAGCCATAATACCACCGGCACCTCCACCAACGATTACAATCTTGCCTTCTGCACTTGAAGCTTCAGCTTTTGTACCTGTCGAACTGCCTGCACTTGCTAGTACACCTGCAGCAATTGGTGAGATACCCATAAATTTCAAGGCATCACGGCGACTCATCCCTTTTTCATTCACTATTTCATCCATAAAGTCAATTTTTTTACTCATTTTCATTTCCCCTTCTTTAACTAGTATCTATATCTAAAATATACTCTTAAATCCTGTGCACTCTCAACTGGATCCAATCCATTTGCAACTGCTTCAGCCATTGTAAGCGGTGTACCGTTATCACCAAAGAATCCATTTGATCCAGTGTAATCATAATCTAAATATGTATATCTGATTTGCATGGAAAACAGACTTTTTCCATCTTTTTTTATAATTGGCTGTGTCCAATATGCTTCATACGCATTCCCACGAGTTGCCATCTTTGAGCCTATCATTGTATCTTCACCATATGTAAATGGTCTCCAGTACTTTGAACCGTGGTTATACTCTAGTCCAAATTTTCCACCTGTAAGGTTTGGTACCTGTGCACCTATCCAGTATGAGTAACCGGATTCTTTATTAATACTTCCTAACATTGGTTGATTAGCATTTGGTATTGTTTGTGACCAAGCAACAGAAGCAAACAGTATAGTATCATCAAGGAAATCATTGATCATATCTCCAATGCCCTGTATTTGCGCAGACAAAGCAGCACCATCCATATTCCCAAATGTTCTAAGTGCTGGAGTCGTTAATGTTGAGTCAATTCCTGGGACATTAAAGCCACGATAGTATGTAGCCATAGCACTATACTGTCCATCATCATAAATTTTTGCAAGCACACCTACTAGATCCATATTATCCAGTTTATCTGCACTTGTATCTGTAGCATAGTCTAAACCTTGTGCATCAAATCTTGTTCTAGCATTTGTAAGACCACGACCCAAACAGAGTTTTAAGTACGAACCTGAGACATATTTATCGAGTTTGATACTGGCACTTAAACCATCAAACTCCATATTGATAATATGACCTTGTGGAGATTTTGCTTTATCATCATCACGCAGATTGATAAGATATCCATTTGTTGCAGGACGGCGACCAACACTCAGTGTTGTTCCAAAACCACCAACAGTCGGAGTCCAAAGCCAGTATGCCTCTCTAACCTTTAGAGTATCATCTGTCAGTGTTTCATTGATAACCCAGTCAAAGCCATCATAACCTTGACCTCTTCCATTTGTATCTGCACCAAAAGCCTTATTAAAAGCAAGCTGACCTTTAAATATCATATCTTTTGTCGGCTGATATCCCATACCTAACCACAAACGATTTGAAAAAAGTGCATCATTTGTATAAGTTTTTGTAGCTGTTTTATAACTGATATAGTCATATGCTGTTCTAAAGTCTATATCAAACTTGATATTATCAAAAGCATCATGTGCTCTTACTTTTGCTAAAGATTTTTTTGTGCGTTTTTGTTGATTTTCCAGTTTTGCGACTTTTTTATTCAATGCATCTATCTCAGCCTTTAAATCTGCAATATCATCTGCGAATGTACTAGATGCAAGCCCACCGATTACGGCAAGTGACAATAAAATTTTCTTCATATGTTTTCCTTGAGTGAAAGCTTATAATTATTTAGTTTTGTAGAGTACACTCTCTTACGAGTGTACTGTTTTACTTAGCAAGAAGGGATGTTTCCACTATCGCTTGCGAAATCATGCACGAAGTCATATAAATGTGTTGAGAATTTTTTCTTGAATTTTGCGCTCTCAAAAAAGTCAGCTCCAGCCGGACATGCTTCAGTCATCACTTTTCCAAGTTCACCATTTTCTTTTGCCTCTGCCCACTCATCTTGTGTATGTTTTGCTGCAAACACTGCTCCAGAAAAACCACAAACATTCTTGAGTTTTTTCTGATAGATTCTCTTTCCTTTATCTGCATCTGCACTTGCAGTTGTTGCAATTAAACCAAAACCTAATATTGCTGCGAAAGCTACTTTTTTAACTGTTGTCATTTCATTTCCTTATATTATGATATTAATAAGTAGCTATTATACATATTTAAACTTTAAGATAATATAAACTTAAAATATTTATAAACAGTATTTATAGATTATATTTGGAGATTTTAATTTTGGAAGAGACAGAGAGTCTTTAACTCTCTCTCATAGTGTTTTGAAGGGGTATTATAGTATTGTTTGTTTATTTGATGAGTGCTACTGCATCAATCTCTACAAGAGCATTTTTAGGTAAAGTTTTTACAGCCACAGTTGAGCGGGCCGGTTTATGATCTTTAAAAAAACTTTCATAAATTTCGTTAATTGTTACAAAATCATCCATATCTGCAATAAAAATAGTTGTTTTTATTACATTATCTAAAGAAGAGTCTGCTGCTTCTAAAACCTCACGTAGATTGCTTAAAACCTGTCTAGCCTGTGTTGCAACATCTGCACTTAAAAGTTCATCACTTCCATTTGGAAGGAGTGCTATCTGACCTGAAGTATAGACCATACCATTTACTACTGTTGCTTGAGAGTATGGTCCTATGGCAGACGGGGCTTTTTGGGTTTGTACAAATTTCATTTTTTCTCCTTTGTCATTGTGAATTTTTCTTGTGCATTATCCATAAATGATTCAAAAGTATCTACTTTTCTGTATCCTAGACTGTTATATAAAATATTTCCTTTACTATCAGTAAAGTAGTGTCTAGGTACAGGTGCAGTAGCAAATTTTTGAGGTACATCATCAAATTCACGCACAAGATGAACAGGAACAAACTCTTTTTTTAGTCTCTTTTTGACATTCTCATCTTGCAATGTTGTCTTCTCAAACTTATCACACCAGCCACATGTAGATGATGATATGAAAATATAGATAAGTTTATTCTCTTTCTTTGCTTTTTCCATTGCTACATTGTAGTTATCTAACCACTGCAGCTCAGTTGCCATAAGCGTTACTGCCAATAATATCATTGATACTATATATCTCATTACTTCTCCCAAATCTCAATTAAAGTTTTAAAGACTCTGTACAAATCTTCTACCTCCTTTTTTGTTGTTCGCTCATTGACTGAATGAATCGTATCATTTTTAACACCAAACTCGATAACATCAACACCCATTGGAGCGATAAATCTTGCATCACTTGTACCCCCGGCTGTTGAGTGTTTTGGTTTTATACCCGTTACTCTCTCTATGGCCTCATCTATTTTACGTACAAGTTTTGTATTGGTATCGGTCTGGAACGGATACGAACCCTGCGTGAGACGCAGTTCATAATCCAATCCCTCCAGGTGTTTTTGTACAAACATTGTAATCTCTTTTTGTGTAATGTTTGTGTTATTTCGAACATTGAACATCATTTTGAGTTCATTTGGTGTCACATTGGTCACTTCCATTCCCGAACGGATGTCGGTAATGACAAACTTTGAAGGCGCAAAGGCTTCATCGCCATCATCCAAATCAACACCTGCCATCTCAGAGAGCGGCTTTGCAATCTGATGGATAGGGTTAATGGCTTTTTCGGGATAAGCAGCATGGCCTTGCTTGCCTTTTAGTGTCAAGTATCCATTGATAGAGCCACGACGTCCAACTTTTATGGCATCACCAAATATCTCTTCACAGGTTGGCTCAGCAACAACACAGACATCAGGAAGCATATCATGCTCACGCAGATACTCTAGCACCTTTACAGTACCGTTGATTGCTTCTCCCTCTTCATCAGAAGTAAGCAGCAATGAAAGTGTTCCTTGAAAGTTCTCTGCCTCTTTGACAGCCTGCACAAATGCAGCAACGCCGCTTTTCATATCCTGTGTCCCACGACCGTAGATATACTCACCTTCCTCTACAGCTTCATAAGGGTCATACTTCCATCCACTACCAGCGGGAACTACATCCACATGTCCGGCAAAACAGAGATGTTCTCCTTCTCCAAACTTTTTATAGATAAAAAGGTTCTTCACATCCTCTACATCTACTCGTACAGCCTCAAAATCTTCTAAATATTCACTGATAAAATCCAGTAATCCTCCATCATCAGGAGTCTCACTCTTTGTAGAGACCAGTTTTTTAAAAAGCTCTAATACTTCCACGAACTATTTTCCAGGGTTCTCATAAAAAACATAAGGTGTAGAGTAGTTACTTACTTCAAAATAGAGTTTTTTCTCACCCTCATCTACCTTGTAGTTAAAGTTTGTATCCAAATATCCGTAACCATATCTATAGTTTCTTGGTGTTGTACCATCTGTAGCGATAGCTGTTGAGAGTTTATCAATATTTATGAATCTCTGCACAAGCTTCCCACCCATATAGATATCAAGAACCCCGTGAGTACCTGTCCAGTTTTGGATGCTGCGTCCTAGTTTGTTCTGTGTCTCTTGTGTACATGCAGTAAAAAACAGTGCCACTGCAACGAGTGTAATTAAAAACAGTTTATGCATTCTCTTCTCCATATTTTAATTTTTTCAGTGCTGCTTCTTCATCTTCTTGACGCATTAACGATTCACCGACCAAGAAAGCATCCACACCTGCTTTACTCAGATCTTCCAACTGTCCATGCTCATAAATACCACTCTCAGCAACGATGATTTTACCATTTGGAATAAGCGGAATCAGTTTGTAAGAGAGCTCCATATCCATCTCAAAAGTCTGTAGATTTCTATGGTTGATTCCAATAATATCACTTCCTGCATAAATGGCTTTTACAAGGTCAGCCTTATCATGCACCTCAACAAGTGCTTCCATACCAAGGTGTCTTGCATAGTTGAGTAGATCTTTAAGCTCTTTTTTTGAAAGTGCCGCTGCAATAAGAAGGATAAAGTCAGCTCCAAAGACCAAAGCCTCTAAAATTTGATACTTTGAGACGATAAAATCTTTTCGAAGAAGCGGAATACCAACATAACGGCGAATACCTGCCAAATATTCTAGATTTCCCTGAAAGAAGTGAGGCTCAGTCAGTACCGAAATCGCACTTGCTCCTCCTCGCTCATATGCCTGAGCAATAGCGAGTGGGTCAAAATCTTCACGAATTACACCTTTTGAAGGTGAAGCTTTTTTAACTTCTGAGATAATTCTGTACGGGTCTTCTTCAGTCGCTGTTAAATATGGAAAAACATCACGCGGCTGTCTTGCGTTAAATGCAAGTGAGCGTCCTAACCAGTCAAGTGAGAACTCTTTTTCTCTTTTTTCCAAGTCCTCTTTTGTTTTTTTAATAATATCATCTAAAATCATTTTTTCTTTCTTGCCCTTCTTAATTTTTTAATGCACTTGTTGATTTTTTTCAAATGTTCTCTAACCTCGGGTTCATCTCCCCCTTCTAGTTTGACAACTTTTAACATGATTTTTTTAGCTTTATAGCATTTCCCAAGCTTGTAATATCCCCACGCTAGTGAGTCTAAATAGTATGCGGAATTCGGTTGTTTTTTCAAAACCTCACGGATATAACTCATACCTTTTTGAACATTGACATCATGATCTATCAGAATATATCCAAGATAGTTCATGTAAAGTGAATCTTTATTGTATTTTACAACATTTTCAAGATTTGCTATTACATTGTAAAGAACTTTTTTAGGAACTTTCCCTCTGTAACTCTCATATTTGTAAATGGCACTCTGTCCCAAGTATGCATAATCACTGTTCTCTTTATAGAGTTTAAATGCCAGCTTACTTGCTTTTTTCCAGTTTTTTCCAGAGACATAAAGCTGAAGTAAAAGCTCATCATCGATATGGTTCTCTTCTAAGAAATTCATCAGTTTCACATACTCTCGTTTATAGGAGTATATCTGAATGATTTTTTGCGCTATATCCTCACTCTTTTCTTTTGCATAGAGTCTTTTATAGACAGAAAGCAATCCCTCTATGTTGTTATCATGACTGTAAAAACTGACAAGTCTGTTACAAATAAGCTTGGAACATCCATGAATTCTTGCGTGAGACTCCAGCTCTGCAATCGCCTCTTTTTTTCTGTGCAGATTGACATAAAGAATGATGGAAATTTTATCAAGTATCTCTTCATTATACTCTTTGATATAGGCACCTTCTAAATATTTTAGTGCCAAATCATAATCTTTGCTTTTTGTATAGACATCACTCACGAGCAAGTAATCTTTTGGTGCATGTGTATATTGTGCCAATGCAATGGAGACTTTTTTTGCTTCTTGAAGTCTGTTTGACTCTAACAATGCAACAGTTTTTAGTCTCACCAGTTCTGTATCTTCAAAAGAACCATCTGTGAGATTATCAACAGTTTTTACAACATCAGCATACTCTTTTAATACAATCTTATCTTGCAAATATCTGTAAAGGTACTCTTTTTTCGATGATTTTTCATAAAGTTCTCCAAAAAGTCTTGCAGCACTTTTATAATCACCTACCTGCTCTGCACGCAATGCAAATACTATGTACGTATCTTCTACATCAAAAGCCTTCTCATGTGGTTTGATACTCTTTTGAGAACAGGCTGATAAAAGCAGTAAAAGCGATATCAGAAAAACTCTAAGCATCAATAATCCCCGGACACTCGGCTTTAAGTTCATCAACATGTGTTTTGAAATAGTCCCAAAAAGGAAAAGTTTTACACTGATTTGGTCGTGCCATATATATTTTACATCCATTGGACTCTCTGTCATAAAAGACACACTCGTAAGAGTCTTCGATTTTGTTTTCTTTGAGTGAATATTTGTACCCGTTTTTGAAGAGATATTTTACTCCAAAATCATTAACATCCATATCTAAAAGCTCTGCAATAGCAAATATCTCTGCTTTTGTGACATAAATGTAACCACTCTCACCCGTACAGCAGCGCCCTTCACAACTAGCACATGCATCAGAATTAAAAGCATAAGGATAGCCCTCTTTTTTTACAATTGACATTTGATACTCTCTGTTTTAGCTTTTGCATAAATTTTTTGCACCTCTTGCGTGAGGTCATTGCCATCAAAATGGATCAAAGGCGGATGTACTTTTACCATTGCCTTAGAACCGTTTCTTGCATGAATCATTACCAACGAAGCAGTTCTGTCTATCTTTGGATGCACAAAGCGTACATCCACAAGACGCATTTTTACTCTATCTAATGCTGCAGAAATAAGACCAAACTGCGTTGCATCATAACAGAAGATAAAATGTGAATGCGGTTTTAAAAGCTGTGAAACCTTCTTAAAAAAAGCATCCATCGGCAACGATGAGTTATATCTAGCATATGTGAGCATTGTATCTTTGGACTTTTGTACCCCATCAGGATAAAAAGGCGGATTCGAGATGATATAGTCATACTTTTGCTCAGTCTCAAAGGCCAAAAAATCTGCTTCGTACAATTTATAGTCAATACTATTTGCCTCTGCATTTTTTTTTGCATAAGCAGCCAAAACATCCTGCTTTTCAACAGCTTCAAGTTCTACCTTTTTATTATCACGTGCGACTAAAAGTCCTACAATACCACAACCTGCACCAACATCAAGCACACTGCCTTTGGGAGAAAAACTGTTTATAAAGTCATATAAAAATATGGAGTCACTATTGTAACAATAACCGGATTCGGGCTGATAAAGAAGCATATTTTGATAAAGCCTTTGATATAATTACGTTATTATATCTTAAAGGCTTTAAATGATAATTATTCCTGCCCGTTTAGCATCATCCCGTTTTCCTCAAAAGGTTTTAGCAGACATCGGTGGTCTGCCTATGGTTGTTCGAACTGCAAAGAGAGTAGCACATCTTGATGATGTTGTGGTCGCTGCCGATGATGAAAAGATCATAGAAGTATGTCAAGCCCATGGCATAAAAGCGATGCTTACCTCAACAACACATAAAAGCGGAACAGACCGTATTCATGAATGTGCTACTATTTTAGGGCTTGATGATGATGAGCTTATTATCAATGTTCAAGCCGATGAGCCTTTTATCGAGCCTGATGTTGTAGAATCTTTGATGAATAAACTACGTGAGCTTCAAAAAGAGAGTGCTGATTTTATCATGGGGAGTTGCTACAACTCTATCAATGCTGAAGCTGCAGAGGATTCAAATCTTGTAAAAGTTGTTCTCAATGCAAAAGGCAATGCCATCTATTTCTCACGTGCTAAAATCCCACACAATCAAAGTGGAGAAGCAGTTTACTTTGGACATATCGGAATTTACGGATTTTCTAAAAAAAGTCTTAAAGAGTTCTGCTCATTAAATGATGCACCGATTGAAGATATTGAGAAGCTTGAACAACTGCGTGCAATCTATCATCAAAAAAACATTGCTATGGTAAAAGTGGCAAGTACTGGATTTGGAATCGATACAAAAGAGGATTTGGCAAGGGCCATTGAGATATTCTTATAAAAATACTAAATTTTTGGCATAAAAAAAGGGAGAAACACAAAAAGTGTTCCTCCCTTAAAAACATAAACTTCTACAAGTTTACTAGATATTGTCGCGGATACCTAAATCATCAACAAGTTTAGTATAAGCCTCTTTGTTCGTTCTTTTGAAGTATTTCATTAAACGACGACGTTGTCCAACTAATTTAAGAAGTCCAAGACGTGAAGCGTGGTCTTTTTTGAAAACTTTTAAGTGTTCAGTAAGTTCTGAAATTCTTTCTGTTAAAAGTGCAATTTGAACTTCACTAGAACCAGTGTCATTCTCATTACGTCCGTATTTTGCGATAATCTCTTGTTTTTTCGCCGAATCTAAAGCCATAATAGCCTCCTGAATGGTATAAATTTACTGCCCTTACACAAATGCAAAAGAAGTTGAAGCGGGATTATACCAAAATTATTCTTTAAGATTATTTATAATATTTCTATAGAGAGTTTTAACTTTTTTGGCTATAATAAGAGCAAAAATAATACTATAAAGATTTCAGACAATGTTAATAACACGCGCCAGTGAATATGCAATACTTTCTCTTATCGTTTTGGCAAAAGCAAAAGACCCATTAGACAGTGAAACTCTCTCACGTGAGCTTTTTATATCAAAAAGTTTTTTAGCAAAGATTTTACAATCTCTTGCAAAAGCTGACATCCTCAAGTCATACAAAGGTGTCAGAGGTGGCTTTGCACTTAATAAAAAGCCGGTAAATATCAATATGCTTGATGTTATGACAAGTGTAGAAGGCAAAGCACCGGCAGTTTTTGAGTGTTCTCCATCGATGCACGACTGCCCTTCAAATAAAGCTCAGATCTGTACTATATGGCCATTTTTACATAAACTGCAAGGCAAAATCGATTTCTTTTTAGCAGAATTAAGCCTTGCTGATATATTAGAAGATTAAAAGAGTGGAAAACAAATAGTTTGGCAAAAAGAAAATTAACTGCGAGACAGCAAATAGGAACCGGACTTAACTTTTTAATAGGTCAACGAGATTTAAGTGTCGTTCTTTTTGTAATGGCAATTTTGGCCATTATTATTGTTCCACTGCCATCTTCTATGCTCGATGTACTTTTAACAGTATCTATCGCTGTATCGGTTTTGATTCTTTTAATTTCACTCTATGTTCCAAAACCGACAGACTTAACAACATTTCCAACACTCATCCTTATTCTAACCCTCTACAGGCTCTCACTTAATATCGCTACAACGAGGATGATTTTAAGTAAAGGACATGAAGGTCCTGAATCCGTAAGTGATATCATTACCTCTTTTGGTGATTTTGTTGTCAGTGGGAACTTCGTCATTGGGATTATTGTTTTCTCGATTTTAGTTCTTATTAACTTTATGGTCATTACCAAAGGTTCTACAAGAGTTGCAGAAGTTGCTGCTCGTTTCGTACTAGATTCTATGCCGGGTAAACAGATGGCCGTTGATGCGGATTTAAATGCCGGACTTATAGATGATGCAGAAGCAAAAGCAAGACGTGCGGAAATTCTGCAGGATGCAAACTTTTATGGAGCTATGGACGGTTCTTCTAAATTCATAAAAGGTGATGCAATTGCAGGGATTATCATTACGCTCATCAACATTATCGGTGGGTTTCTTATCGGTGTTTTTCAACATGATATGAGCATAAGTGATAGTGCAGCTACCTTTACACTTCTAACAATCGGTGATGGACTTGTAAGTCAGATTCCAGCACTTATAGTATCTACAGCTACAGGTATTATGATCACTCGAAGTTCAAGTGACGGGGAAAACTTTGCTGAAGGCACAATCAATCAGATGGTCGGTAATGCAAAAACCATGATGATTGTTGGTTTCATTATGATTCTTTTTTCACTTGTCCCAGGTCTTCCAACAGCCTCAATGATGTTTGTCGGTCTGCTTTTTGCTCTGCTTGGATGGTCCATCTATAAGTATGAAAGAGGCGAGCTTACAATCTTGGATGTTGAAAATATTTTGGGAAAAAAATCCAAAAAAGAATTGGAAGACGAGGCAAAACTCAAACCGAAAAAATCACATGAAGAGATAGCAAAAGAAGAAGAGAATGCCCTCGAAGATATCTTAAAAGTAGAGATGCTGGAACTCACTCTTGGTTATCAGCTCATCAAGCTCGCAGATGCAAGTCAGGGCGGTGATCTGCTTGAGAGAATCCGATCCATGCGAAGAAAAATTGCCTCAGATTACGGTTTTTTAATGCCGCAGGTACGTATTCGAGACAATCTGCATCTCAAACCAAACCAGTATCAGGTCCTGCTCAAAGGTATCTCTGTTGGCGAAGGGGAAATCCAACCCGATAAATTTCTTGCCATGGACAGTGGTATGGCAACAGGCGAGATTCAAGGTGAACCGACAAAAGAGCCTGCTTTTGGTCTTGATGCCTTTTGGATTACCCCAGAACAAAAAGAGGATGCCATCATTAATGGTTATACCGTTGTGGACCCGGCCACTGTCATCTCAACCCATATGAGTGAGCTCATCAAACGCAATGCAGAAGAACTTCTTACACGTCAAGAGGTACAGTCTCTTATTGACAAAATCAAAAATGATTATCCTGTCATTGTTGATGATGTGCTAAAAGTCGCTTCTATCGGTCTTATCCAAAGAGTACTCAAAGCACTGCTACATGAGAAAATCCCACTCAAAGATATGCTGACAATCTTAGAGACTATCGCAGATGTTGCTGAATACACGAAAAATGTAGACTTCATCAATGAACAGGTTCGTGCAAAACTCTCACGTGTTATTACACAGATGTACACCGGAGATGATGGCGTTATACGTCTACTGACCTTTGATACCAACACAGAACAGCTTCTACTGCAAAAATCCCAAGAACAAGATGGTGTGAGAAATCTTATGCTCAATGTCGGTGAGATAAATGCACTGATTCAAGCAACAAGTACAAAAGCTGCAGAGATACTGCAAAAAGGGATTTCTCCGGTTATTATTATAGTCGATCCACAGATCCGTCGTGGTGTCGCTGAAATTTTTGAGAGATTCTCATTAGATGTCGTTACTCTCTCTCACGCAGAGATAGATTCAAGTGCAACGTTTGAAGTCCTTGGCTCGATCTCCATAACAACCCAAACAGAAGAATAAATAAAAGGTAATAAATGAAAAACAGAACAACCCATCATCTCTCACATATTGACTTGGATGGCTACAGTTGTCAACTTGTAATGATGTATACTCCCTATAGAAAATTTAACTACAATGCAAATTACGGGGCTGAAGTAAAACAAAAACTTGATTTGATGCTTGAAAAGATAAAAGAGCGTAAAGAAGCTGCTCTTATCTTGATAACAGACCTTAATCTCACAGCTGATGAGTCCAAATGGCTCACGCATGAAGTAAAAAAGCTTAATGAAAACAAGATGGATGTAGAGCTTCAACTCCTTGACCATCACGGCAGTAGCGAAGAGAGTGCTAAAAAGTATGACTGGTATTATCTTGACACCTCACGCTGTGCTACAAAGATCACTTATGACTATGTAAAAGAACATTTTGAATTTGATGAACCGTCATGGATGCAGAAGTATGTAGATGTAGTCAATGCGGTTGACCTTTGGAAACAAGAAGAGAAAGAAAACTTTGAATATGGTAAAGTCTGTATGCGTCTCGTTACTGAAACACGAGAGTTAAACCGTGTTATGTTTCCGGAGGAAGATTCACAGTACAAACTCTCACTGCTCCATGAAGCAGCTAAATACATTAACGAACCTGATGCCCCAATCGTTTTAGATGAAAAAATCTACTTTTTGAAAAAGGATTTTTTCAAACGTGAAAAAAACGATACTTTAGATAATCTGGTAACTGAATATGTTGTCGAGCTTCTTGGACGTGCACGTGATGAGAAAACCATCTATTACAAAGGTTATCGTGGATATCTCTCTTACGGAGTTGGAAATACCTCTATCATTGGAAACGGATTTTTAACAAGATTTCCGGAGTATGATTTCATCGTTGATGTAAGCTCACGTGGAACAATGAGTCTAAGAGCAAACAATCAAGTAAGTGTTTCACAAATCTCTAAAGAGTGGGCAGGAGGCGGAGGACATCCAAATGCTGCAGGTGGACGTATTCAAGGCTTTAAAGAACAATTTCGTTATGATAAAGTCAAAGCACAGATTGAACGACTCATCAATGAAAAAGAGTCTCGTGCAGGAGATTTGGAGTATAAAAAAGAGGATTAATCCTCTTTGCTACTACATTTTTCCGTTGCCGTAATATTTAAACAAATACTCTGTCGCTATCTTTTCATCTCTTGCATTGATAGGTGCATGATAAACATCTCGCATCTTCAGTACAATTTTATGCCAAAACTCTTTTGACTGTTTTCCCTGATTAAGAATGTACCCATATGAATGACACCACTGACAGTTTCTCTGCATCACTTTGATATTTTTATCATTCTCTATTGCAAAGGTAACGCTTGGCAGTTTTACTTTTTGTGTATATGCGGCGCTGAGTTGCAGGCCAAGCAATAAAATCAATACTATATTTTTCATAATTCTTTCCTAAACCACAGTGACAGTTACACTGTCAATGCCATTATATTTATACCCACCATGATTCCATTTTATCTCATGAGCGAAGGGCTGTTCTTCACCTTTGTTATTTATCGCTTTAGCCATAATCTGCAGCTTCCCTTTTTTCATAGGCTTCAGATTATAGGTAAAGACTCGGAATGCATAGCGTGAAAGTTCATCTGCCAAAGTCGCACTCTGCCATGTTTTACCCCCATCCAAAGAAATTTGTACAGCTTTAATACCTTCTCCTGCATCAAAAGCAACACCTTTAATACGTAGGTTAGTAGCTCTTTTTACTTTTTGGTTGTTTTTCGGATAGCCTATGTAAGATTTTACATTCATATACTCTAAAGGTTTTGTCTTTTTTGCAAGATTATCAGGCTCTTCACATTCACATTCGTTATCTGGAATTCTATAGGCGACATCCATAAAAAAGTACTTTTGATACTCTTTTGTAACATAGATGTCACTCAGTTGTTTTACCCAGCTATCGGCATAAAATCCAGGGATTATCAAACGCAGAGGGTAGCCGTTTAAAAACGGTATCTCTTCACCATTCATCTCATAGGCAACAATCGTATCATCACTGATCTCATCAATTTTTAGCTCACGCTTGAAGTTTTCAATCTTTGTCATTACTGCTTTATCATTGCCGTTGAGACTAATCCATCTAGCATCCTCTTTTAAGCCTGCTTTTTTCAAAATATCTTTGAGTCGTACTCCTTTAAAAGTAGCACAGCCCATAGCTCCACTTCCCCACTGGATGCCACTTGTTGTTGGACGAAAAGCCGAACGAGAGTTTCCTCCACACTGCATAACAGCTGTAACTTCTACCGCTTCAAAATCATTTTTGAGCATATCTACTGTCAGATAGAGTCGCTTTTCAACCTCGCCATGGATATGAACATAATATGTATCTAGATTTGTCGCTGTTGGAATGATTGGCATATGCCAACGAACAAAGAAAGCATCATTTGGAGTAATTGCCGTTGTAAAAAAATCTCTTGGTGTTTCTAAAAGAGGCGGTCTGTCTGAATGCAGTATCAGCTCTCTTTTTTGTGGAAATTTAATAGGAAGTACTTTTTGATTGTCTCTAGGTCGTATGGTATTTGAAGCTTCGAGATTTGCAACTATGGCTGTTGCTGCTGCAAATGAAATTTTGAAGAACTCTCTTCTGTGCATTTTTCATCCCTGATGATTTTTTTATTTATTTTATCATTAAAAATCAAAAAGAATCGTTAAGAGAAACTCTAATTATTTATAAAATAACGCTCTATTCCATTTGCCAGACCTAGTGCCATTGTACGTTGATATTTTCTGTTTGCCAAACGTTTTGCTTCCATCGGATGCGTAATAAAACCAACTTCGACTAAAACTGCAGGCATTTGAGCACCAACAAGTACCCAAAATGGACCTTCTCTTACACCGGCATCTTTGACATTTTTATAGCGTTTTTTCAGTGTTGAGAGCGCTCCACGCTGCAGGTCAATTGCCAGTTTGTTTGCTGCAATGATATTATGGGAATTGATTGTATTTAAAAGACATTGTTTTCCGTAAAAGTTCATATCTTCTAAATCAGCCGAGTTCTCCATTGCGGCAGCTTTTTTTGCACGATCCGAACGAGAAGTTGATAAAAAGTAGCACTCTATCCCATGTGCTTTTTTTGCAATCTTTCTATTCACTGCATTTGCATGGATACTGATAAAGATATCCGCTTTTTTATCATTTGCAAACTTTGTTCTGTCTCTCAATTTTACAAATTTGTCTCTATCACGTGTCATATAAACTCGATATCCACGAGATCTCAATATCTTCTTTAACTCTTGAGCAATCTGCAGTACAACTACTTTTTCACGATAACGACGGTATCCTAATGCACCGGGGTCTTTCCCACCATGTCCTGCATCAATTACAATTACTTTATTTTTGTAATAGTAGCTTTGCACTGCCTTTGTGCCTTTTTTAGCTACTGATTTATATGTTTTTTGACTCTTTGCCTTGTTCATTCGAATATAGAGAGTTGTACTCTCTTTTTTGAAGTGGATACTCAGTTTTTTACTGTTTGCAATTACAAGTCGCAGTGTATTTGGATTGTATTGTGCCAGCTTAATTCTGTCAATACCGTTTTTTCTCAAAGTTTGCGATTTTGTCAGCATCGATGCATGAATATCAAAGATATATTTATACTTTTTCTTTTTAGAATCATAAAGAGTAAAATAGTTTATCTGATTATTGCGCAGTTTTTTATCAAATTTTAAAACCAATTTTCCATCTTTCCAACGGACAGCTTTAAGTTTATGAGATGATTTAACTTTGATTTTTTTGGATTTTTTTGTTTTTGAAGTATGTTTCGTTTGCTTTTTTTGTTTCTTTGGGGCTTGGTAAGATGAGTGCATATGTAACAGTTCTCTTGCATATTGTGAAACATCAATATGCAGTTTCGTACCTGAGCTCACTATACCTTCAAGTGCAAACTTTTTTAGCTTTTCATCATCACCCATCAATGCACGAAGGTAGAGATTTTTGTAGTCATTATAAGCCCGAAACTGATCTGTTTTACTTGAAGATTTAGCATACGTATTCGCGCGCTTTAAAAGCTCGCTGTCACTCTGAGCGTAAAGCGATACCAGTAAAACAAGGAGTAATACAAAAGAGCGAAGCATTAAAGTCTCTATTCGCCTTCTGTCAGTTTTTGCATTAACTCTTTTACAGAAATAATTTTATCGAGTCTGTAGCCATTTGTCCCAGAGAAGAAAAGTCCTGTCTCTATGTTTCCTTCATATGCATCAGAGAGTCTGTCTGCAATACAAAAGCCAACAACTTTCGCCTCTTCACCACGATTACAAGGTGCAACACAGTTAGAGATACATTTAATAGCTGGACCTTCACGTTTTTCTACCAGGTGCGTGAGGTTTGTTACTACACCCTGTGCAGGATAACCAACAGGGGAGCTCATCAGAACAATATCCTCTTTTTTCGCATCAAGGAGCACTTTTTTGAAGTTTGCATGTGCATCACACTCAAAAGTACCAATAAATCGTGTACCCATTTGAACACCACGTGCTCCACGGCTTAACATATCTTCAATATCATTCTTATCCCAAACACCACCGGCAGCAATAACAGGAATGTCTCCCCAAAGAGCTGCTTCTTCAACAACCGGACCGACAATATTTTCAAGTTGGTTTTCCGGTAATTTACACTGCTCATAAGTAAAGCCTTGATGTCCACCTGATTTTGGTCCTTCAACAACTACTGCATCAGGAATTCTGTCATAACGTTTTTTCCAGCGTTTACAGATGATCTTAAGTGCTTTTGCAGAAGATACAATAGGTACAAGTGCTACATCAGGATATCCTTCAGTAAACTCCGGCATATTTGTCGGAAGTCCAGCACCCGTGATAATAATGTCAATACCAGCTTCACATGCATCACGCACTACTCTTCCATAATCATTAATAGCATACAAAATATTTGCAGCAAGAGGCTTGTCTCCACAAATCTTTCTTGCATTGTCTATGATTGCTTTAAAACCCTCTTTTGAGTAGAAGTTCTCTTCACTCAGTGGTCTGTTTGCTACAAGTTTATGTGCATACTCTTTGTTTTTATAGTATCCTGTTCCAACTGCAGATATAACACCAAGACCACCTTCGGCTGAAACTGTTCCAGCTAATTGGTCCCAGCTGATTCCTACACCCATTCCACCTTGTACTATAGGCTTGTCAATTGTGTATTTTCCAATCTTTAATGATTCAAAACTCATTATTTTACCTTTACTTTCGCAAATTTTCTTTTTCCAACTTGTAAAAGATACTCACCAGGTGTGAGTTGTAGTTGCATATCAGAAACTTTTTCTTGGTTTATTTTAACACCACCTTGCTTAATATCTCTTCTTGCTTGAGAAGTAGATGGTTCAAGTTTACAATCTACAAGCGCTTTTGCTATCCAAACACTGCCATCTTCTGCATCTATACTAAACTCTTCGATATCGGTCGGGATTTGACTCTTGGCATGAACTTTTTCAAATTCATTCTTTGCCTGCTCAGCTGCCTCACGTGAGTGAAAACGCTCTGTAATTTCAAGAGCGAGTTCCTCTTTTACCTTTTTAGGATGGAGTGTACCCTCCTCTACACCTTGTTTGAGGGCTGCAATTGCATCAAGAGATTTCGTACTGAGCAGTTCATAATAACGCCACATCAAATCATCTGAGATACTTAAAACTTTACCAAACATATCATTTGGCTCATCGGAAACACCGATGTAGTTTCCTAGAGATTTACTCATCTTTTGAACACCGTCAAGACCCTCTAAGATTGGCATCATCAGAACTGCCTGCTGCTTTTTAAGACCATATGCTTTTTGCAGTTGTCTTCCCATTAGAAGATTAAACTTCTGATCAGTCCCACCTATCTCGATATCAGATTCAAGATGTACACTGTCATAACCCTGCAGCAGTGGGTACATAAACTCACTTACTGCTATCGGTGTATTTGCCGCATAACGTTTAGAAAAATCATCACGCTCAAGCATACGGGCAACTGTCAGGTTTGAAGCAAGCTGCAGCATACCTGCAGCACCCAACTCATCAAGCCATTCATTATTGTAAACAATATCAGTTTTTTCTTTATCTAAAATCTTAAAGGCCTGTGAAGTATAGGACTCAATGTTTTTTACAATCTCTTCTTGTGTAAGAATTTTTCTTGTAACATTTTTTCCAGTAGGGTCACCGATCATTGCAGTAAAACTACCGATAAGGAACTGTACACGTCCACCATATTTTTGAAAAGTTGCCAATTTTTGTAAAAGAACTGTATGTCCTAAGTGCAAATCCGGTGCAGTCGGGTCAAAACCGGCTTTAACTGTATACGTTTTTCCTTCATCATAATAAGCTTTGAGAAGTTTTTCAACTCTTTCGTTGTCTATAATCTCAGCACAACCTCTGTGTATCTCTTTTAAAGCTTCATCTATCATCTAATCTCTTCTTTTTGAATTATTTAATTTTTATAGGCGTCATCACTACGTACAAGATGGATGACTTTAATTTTTGACTCTATTTTAGCACGAAGTCTATTAATATCGGCTTCTTTTGTTGTAAAAATCAGCTCACAATATTGAATATAATCAGAATGTTCTTTCCCTAGCTCAATCGATAATATATCAATATCTAATTTCACAAGATATGTTAAAAACTCGGCCAATGCACCCTTTTCATTATGCAGTGATGCAATAAGCTTATACCTGTAAAGGTTTTCCTGTGTCCACTTGACAAATACCATAGGTTCGTTAGCCTCAAGTTTTTTCGCAGCATTGGAACACATTTTATGGTGTACGTGAGCCTTACCCTTTTCTAAAAACGCCATCACTTCATCACCCGGTTTTGGATGACAACAGTAATCAAAAACAACATCACTGATACCAGTCGTAGCGTAAACTTCCAAGCCTGCGAATTCATACTTTTTCACTTTAAATCTGTGACGTGAGATAAATGCTTTAAAGCGACTGTTTTTACTGATCTCCGTAACATATTTGTGGATGACATTTTTAAAATGCTCAATATCATTTGGCAGGTTTGCAAGTGAATCACACTTGTTCTTTTTAAACCACTCTTCAACACGTGAATAGCTCAAGCTCATCGCAGTAGCAACAATACTGATAGCTGATTTTGCATTAATCTCACGCAGACGTGCATTACAGTTTAGCTTCATATTTGTCTTTGCTTTTGAAGTCTTGACTGCATCTATCCAGGAACATCGAGTTTGAATTTCATCTCCGGAGATGATTTTAACGATATCTCCATTATTGAGTTCAGTTAACAATGAAGATCGTGTTTTATTAATAAGTGCTGCCGTTGCTTTATTTCCTACCTCACTGTGTACCGCATAAGCAAAGTCAAGTGCCACAGCTCCACGAGGAAGCGTAAAAGCATCTCCTTTTGGAGAAAAGACCGAGATATCTTCAGAGTAGAGATCATTTTTGATAAGCGCATAAAAATCCTCAACTGATTCATTCTGATACTGCAGATTATCCAGCCAATCAAGTTTGATGTTGTTACCACCGCTTTTATACTTCCAGTGTGCAGCCACTCCAAGCTCAGCGGTTTTATGCATCTCATAGGTACGGATTTGAACTTCGAAAATTGCCGTTTTATGAAAAACAGTCGTATGAATCGTTTGATATCCGTTGTCTTTTGCAACGGCAATGTAATCTTTAAAACGAGATGCAAGTGGACGGAAATTCAAATGAACATGCCCTAAAGCGTCATAACACTTGATAGGCTCTTTTGTAAGAATTCGTACAGCCAAAAGATCCAGTACTTCATCAATACTGACGCCCTTTCTCTGCATCTTCAGGTAAATCGAGTAACGATGCTTGATACGTGAAAGGACTTCAAAATCATCTTCACAGAAACCATTTTTGATAAGTATTTTAGAGATGGACTCTTTAAACTCACTGAGTTTCATCTCCATGGCATGATAGTTGGTATCTAAATAGTTGTCTATGTGATGTTTCTCTTCTGGAAAAAGATAGGCAAAACTCAAATCTTCGAGAATATTTTTGAGAAAACTAATACCCAAACGATGTGCAATAGGAGCATATACAACAAGTGTCTCTTCTGCGATTCTTTTTTGTTTGTGTGTAGGAAGTGCATCAAGGGTAAGCATATTATGCAGTCTGTCACACAGTTTTACAACCAAGACCCGTACGTCTTCAATACTTGCTAGCAGCATCTTTCTAAATGAAAGTGCTGATACAACAAGCTTCTCATCAGAGTATGAAGGTACTAATTCACTGTCACGAATGACATCTATCTTTGTCAATCCCGAGACCAGATGTGCCACATCCTTGCCAAACTTCTCTTCAATCTCTAAAATAGAGATGTTTGTGTCTTCAACGACATCATGCAAAAGAGCTGATATTGCCATAGACTCATCATTGGTAAGTGCAGCGACAATAGAAGCGACCAAGATAGGGTGGACAATATAAGGCTCTCCACTCTTTCGAAACTGCTCTTTATGCGCTTCTATCGAAAAATCAAGAGCTTGTTTTAAAAATTCTGTTGGAGGTATTTGTGAGAATAGATAAGAAGATGCTGAATCAACATCACGAAGATGCTTGATCTTTTCAATACTTAGTTGATCCAGTCCCAAGAGATTACTTCTCTTTTTTAGTAAAGCCTTTAATTACGATAAGGCCTTCAGCGATTTCCATAAGTGCCAAGTCAGCTGATTTAATATGGCTAGTATTTACATTCAGTTTGCTTGTTGCACCATTCTCCAACTCATCTGTTCTTTTTGAAACTGCAATTGCCAACTGATAACGATCAACATTTGGATTTTGTTCTAAAACTTTGGCTGTTAACTCTTCAACTTTCATTTCTTTTCCTTTATTTAACTATTGAGCAATTTTGCATATTGCCATTTAAAATGTCTAAAAGATTTCCTTCAATAGACATATCACAAACGATAATAGGCAGGCTATTATCTTTTGCAAGTGCAATAGATGTGTCATCCATCACTTTAATATGGTCTTGAAGTGCTTGATCGTATGTAAGCTCATCAAGCTTCTTCGCATCACTGTATATTGCAGGGTCTTTATCATAAACACCATCAACTTTTGTTGCTTTAATGATAACTTCTGCACCAATCTCTACTGCACGCAGTGTCGCCGCCGTATCTGTTGTAAAGAACGGATTCCCTGTTCCCGCTGCAAAAATCACAACACGACCTTTTTCTAAATGACGTGTCGCTTTACGGTTTATGTATGGCTCAGCAATCTGCTCCATTTTAATAGCAGTTTGCATACGCACTTGAAGTCCTGCATGCTCACACGCTTCTTGCATTGCTACACCGTTAATTACAGTAGCTAGCATTCCCATATAGTCACCCGATGTACGCTTAATGATACCACCTTGTGCAGCAGTCACACCACGAATGATATTTCCGCCACCAATAACGATACCAACTTCAATACCTGCATCAACGAGAGATTTTATCTCCTGTGCTATATACTTTAAAATCTGTGTGTCAATTCCATGACCTGCCTCACCGGCAAGAGCTTCACCTGAAAACTTAACCAAAACACGTTTGTTAGCCATGCATACACCTTTTTATAAAAATCCGTGAATTATACTAAAAAATGGCTTTAAATCTGCTTTGGAGTAAGTTTAATCTTCCATTGCAAACTTTGTCGTAAACTTTTTATCCATGGTCAATTCATGCCTTATAAACCATTCTTTCAGTATTACAAAAAGATCATAACTGTTTTTTTTGCTAGAAAGAGAAAGATTTGTGCCAAATTCTTTTAAAAGTTTTTTAAATTCATGGTGTGCATTTATATGCGCATCAATATCTGCATAGTTCATATCTGACATAAATTTCTCTTCTGCCTTAAAATGGATATCAATATACCTGTCCAACAGAGAAAAATAGATGTTTACATCTGTCTTCTCTGCCATATCTTTATTTTTCAACTCTTCATAGAGTTTATTTAAAAGACTCGCTATTATCATATGCTGTGTATCAAATGCATAATTATTCACTGAATATTTTTCGCTCCATACGATATAAGCGTTGGGGTCGTCTATCTCATTTACTGCTTTAACAAACTTTACAAACTTATCTATTGGTAAAGGTTTTGAATAGTAATATCCCTGAACTTCATCACACTGATTTTCATATAACCAAGTGACCTGTTTCATACTCTCAGCACCTTCAGCAACAACGTTTAAATCTAATTTTTTTGCAAGATAGATGATAGAATCGATAATTTTAAGCGTTTTTTCATCATCATTTTCGATACCATCTACAAAAGCCTTATCTATTTTAATTGTATCTATCGGAAAATCTTTTAAGTAGAGTAGAGATGAGTAGCCTGTTCCAAAATCATCAATAGCTATCTTAAAGCCCTTCTCCTTCAATGTGTTCATTTTAGATATTGTACCTTGAACATCATCTATAAGTGCATATTCTGTCAGCTCTATTTCAAACTGTGATAGAAAATCTGTAGTAAAATTAAAAATATTTTCTAGGTTTTCTAAAAAACAGTCCTGCCTAAAATGAGTGGATGAGACATTAAATGAGATAGTAATATCATCTTGTGCCATCATAGAGATGTATCTTGAGTCTTCTATCAAGCGGTTAAAAACCCATCTGTCTATATCGATTATTTCACCACTCTCTTCTGCTTGTGGTATAAACTCAGAAGGCATGATAATTCCATCTTTACCCTCTAGTCGAATAAGTGCTTCAGCGGATTCTACTTTTTTTGTATGCAGATTAATTTTTGGTTGATAATACAGCGTAAAAAGATTATTTTGTATAGCTTTTTGGATCTTCATATCTTCTCTTAATAATTTTTCTATCGATTACTTTAAGGCATTACGCGTTGCACGGTCAATCAGCAGCTTTGCATCAGTCCCGTCGTTTGGATACTTCGAGTAACCGATACTTAAGTTATACTCTATATGGTATTTTGTGTTGATATGAGGTTTTTCAGAGAAAGCCACTTTTATTCTATCAATTATGATATGATAATTTTTTTCATCAAGGTATTCATTAAACACAATGATAAAACCGTCATCTGTGATATGTCCGACAATATCCTCATCACGAATCGAAGAGAGAAGTCTGTTGCTCGCTTCATACATGAACTCATCTGCTAACTCTTTTGAGCGAATTTTCACATCATGATAGTTCATTATTTTTATGACAGTAATAAGAAAGGTCTGATTATGGCGCAATGCTCTCTCAATCTGCTCGCTGAGGACAAGCTCAATATTTGCACGATTGGGAAGATCACTTACAGGATTAAAGTAGGCACTTCGGATAAGTGCATTGTCATTTTCATTATGCCGCTTTATTGTTTTAAAAAATCTAAAATTAAAATATAAACTTATAAAAAATAATAAAGCAAATACTGCAGCTAAATACTGATATAAATCACCCTCCAACATTGCTCACACCTCATAATCTATTTACTTCATTGTATCATAAATTATGTTAAAAGATAAATTCACTTCTCATACAGCATGATAAAAGGAATAATCTCTGAAAAAACAACAGCTCTTTTTCTCTCATCACTATGTAGTATCAACTCCAACATCTGAGCGATATTCTCATCGATTTCAGGTACAAGTTTTCTGATATCTTCAAGTTTTTCACTCTTGATAACATTCGTAAAACGCTCATAAGAGCTATATGCTTCTTTTTTTGCAAACTGATAATAAAGTTTTCTTCCAAGCTCAAATACCTCAAATTCTTCATTCTTTCCGGTAGTGACTTTCGTCTCAAAACCAAAATCAATGTTGATGTTTTTTGCTCGCATATAGGCTAAAAGCATCATCATAAAGCCAATCTTGGCACTGGTGAAATTACGTAGTACTCTGTCTGTAAAACGCTCAAAGCTCTCACTTGGCTCACGCAGACGTCTATACTCAAGCATCAATGATTCAACATAATACTTAGCATACTCAAGCGGAGCACCTTTAAGTACAGTATGCCCTTCAACAGCACCCTCACCTGCTAGTTTACCGCCAAGATAGATATTGACACCACTGCCGTTAATACCACCCACTTTCGCCTTACAGCCTTCAAAACCGATATCTCCAAGTCCGTGAATCCCACATCCTTTGACACAAGCTGACCAGTACATACGAACACGTCCAGCTTCAAGTGGTACTTTTTCATCCAAGTAACTTGCCATTGTTATGGCATCGTTTTTGTTCTCTATCACACCAAAAGGACAGTGTTCTGTCCCAGCACAGGCGATCAAATGGTTAAAATATGGAGTATTTAAACTTTTATACTCTTCAAAATATGGCTCATGCAAGAGTCCATCTACATCTTTAACACCCATAATGTAAAAACTCTGCTCCATATCAAGACGGATATTACCATCCCCATAGACTTCAGAAAGACGTGCAGCTTCCATCATGGAGGAACCTTTGAAAATTCCAGAAGGCACAACAACATGTACACCGAAACTTCCATCACGCAGCTGCACTTTTCCCTGATCTGGCTCATAGTAGTCCATCTTGGTCATCGTCTCACCGGCAGTCGCAAAATCTATGCCTGCATGCTCACGAATTGCCTTTGCCATCTCTTCTATACCTATGGCTTCTATAAGAAAGTGTAATCTGTTTTTGTTTCTGTTGTCACGAAATCCATAACGTTTAAATATCTCTATGATTGCACTAAATGCAGTAAGAACCTCATCCTCATTTTTTAAAAAGATATTGGCAGATTTTCCGACAACTCCAACTTTTCCGCCAAGGTACATATTGTAACCATAAACTCCATCTTTTTGCGCAAGAACAAATGATGCATCATGACAAAAGATATTACAGCGGTTAGAGATATTACCCGTAATTGCCGTGTTGAATTTTCTAGGCAGCGCAGATATCCACTCATAGTTATGTAAAAAGATATCTTGCATTTTAAGCAGTATATGGTGCGATGGAAGAACGTTATCAAAGGCTTTATCATCAAAAGGATCAGCCATAATCCCACGAATATTATCTACACCGGTCTGATAGGCATCAATCCCAACAGCTTCAAGACGCTTAATGATAGTAGGCAAATCTTCTATGCGTAAATAACGAAGTTCGCACTGTGCACGCGTTGTTAGATCTATGTAGTCTTGACCGAACTCTTTGGCACACTCCCCTATTACCTTAGCTTGAGCAGCATTCATATAACCACCCGGGATACGGAGTTTCAACATAAAACGCTCAGGAGTAGCAGGTCTGTCATAAATCCCAAAACACTTTAAAAAGTAGGATTTATCTTCATCAGGAATGGAAGCATATCCATTCTTAGCATACTCCTCAAGCTTTTCATAAGCCTCTTTTGGAGATTTTAACTCTTTGAGTTTTTCAATTTTATTGAGCTTTTTGCTTCTTGCTTCATATGCTTTTTGTAAGACTTCCATACTATTATTATAACTCCAATTTATATTATATACTAGAATTATATTCTATTTTTAGGCAGTTTCTATTAATTTTTTGATTATTTTTTAGACAGTAAACTTTAGATATAAAAAACTTTCGTAAGTAACATTTTGTATATTATGTAAGATATTGAACAGTTAACATACAAAAAATGTGTTTATTTATTTGGAATATATTGACTCTTTTTGATAGAATGTTTGTTAATAAATAGTTGCCTCGGACGCTTCGCTTACCGAGGCAACTGGGGCGCGGGTTAAACACCCACGCCCCAGTTAGATAAAAAGGTAAACAATGGACAAAAAAATCGATATAGCAAAAAATGATGTTGTATTAAATATTTCACAAAATATATTTGCTGATATTATTTTAAACTTTTTGGGGAATAAACAAATCCTTTCATATGAAAATGAAAATGATTTTCATATTACATTGAATGATATAGAACAATTTTATTATTTAATTGATGAAAAAATACATAAAGAAAATTATACGAATATAGACTATTTTTCAGTATTGATATCCTATCATGACAAAACTAAACGAGAAATCAATGGTATAAATTCTTTAAAAACATATTTAGAGACAAGAGATGTTTCTCCAAGAAATATTATTCTTACATGGAATATAATACTAGATTTTCCAAATACACAAACAATAGAAAATCAAAAAATTGAAGTATCTTTTAATACAGAAGAATCAAATAAAAGTATTATGCTTAAAATAGAACACACTAATCAAGCATGGGGAATTGAAATTCTAAATTTATTAAAAGATCATATAAAAACATTAATTATTGATCCACCTGTCAAACGAACCCTAAAAATTTGCACTAAAAAGTAAAAAAAAGTTACAATTTGAAACTTAAACCACCTCTTTGTTTTGCCCTGTTTTATTTGAAGATTTTGATCCAAACTTATATAAATCTGAATGAATAATTCCTGACT